>CAYZZA010000050.1:0-3265 GCA_964482685.1 uncultured Carnobacteriaceae bacterium | reverse complement strand
AAGACAAAAAAGAAAGAACTGAAAGACAAAAGAGAGGACGTTGACTATGTTACTAGGTTCACATGTTTCCATGGGCGGCAAAAAAATGTTGCTTGGGGCAGCTGAAGAAGCGGCTGGGTATGGAGCTTCAACCTTTATGATTTATACAGGTGCGCCTCAAAATACACGTCGAAAAAAAATAGACGAGATGAACATTGAAGCAGGTCATGCGTATATGAAAGAACGTCAATTGAGCAATATCGTGGTGCACGCACCCTATATCATCAACTTGGGCAACACCATTAAATTAGAAAACTTTGCTTTTGGGACTGAATTTATGCGTGGGGAGATTCTGCGTGCTCAAGCGCTTGGTGCCAAGCAGATGACCTTTCACCCAGGTGCCCACGTAGGAGCTGGGGAAGAGGCCGCAATCGCCCATATCGCAAAGGGATTGAATGAGATCTTGACTGCGGACCAAACGATTCAAATTTCTCTTGAAACAATGGCTGGAAAAGGGACGGAAATTGGGAAAACCTTTGAAGAACTGGCCGCGATTATGGCCCAAGTGGACTTAAAAGAAAAACTGTCCGTTACGTTGGATACATGCCACATTCATGACGCAGGGTACGATGTGAAAGAGGATTTTGATGGGGTTCTTGGAGAATTTGACCGCGTGATTGGCTTAGAGTATTTAAAAGTCATCCACGTCAATGATTCGAAAAATGAACGTGGGGCAAAAAAAGACCGCCACGCAAACATCGGGTTTGGATACATTGGGTTTGAGGCCTTGTCTAAAGTCGTACACCACCCGTTATTAGCGGGGATTCCAAAGATTTTAGAAACCCCTTATGTAGGAGAAGACAAAAAAACAAGCAAAGCTCCTTATGCACATGAGATCTTTATGTTAAAAGAAAAGAGATTTGAACCGGATGCCTTAGCGTATATTGAATCCGGAAAACCATTGCCAGGGATGTCTGCGACCTTAGACTGATTTTTAAGTCTAGTGGTATGTTTATACAGGCATCTATGCGATAATTGAAGAAATGAAGAGCATCTACACAAGCTTGTCGGCTCATTGATGCACATGATTCACTAATGGGAAGACAGGTAGAGAAGCTAATGGAGGAGAATTACACATGAAAAAAAGTCTAAAAGTTTTGTTGGGCGTCATCCTTGCGGTCGTTGTGTTAGCCTTTCCACTGATCAGTTCATATAACGGTCTAGTCGAAGAAGAAAACAACGTCAACGCATCTTGGGCGCAAGTCGAAACCGTGTTACAAAGACGAAATGACTTGATTCCAAACCTTGTCAATGCCGTACAAGGAGCCATGAATCAAGAGCGTGAAGTATTTGGCAGCATTGCAGACGCACGTGCCAAGCTGAACTCTGCAAACACACAAGAAGCAGAAGTCGAAGCAAACAACGAAATGAGTTCGGCTTTGTCCCGTTTGTTAGTGGTTATTGAAGATTACCCAGAACTGAAATCGAATGAACAAGTCACCGGCTTGATGGATGAATTAGCTGGAACAGAAAACAGAATTTCAACAGAAAGACAACGGTATAATGACACCGTTCAAACATACAACAACAAAGTCCAACGTTTCCCAGGAAACTTAATGGCTCGCTTGTTTGGATTTGAAAAGAAACCCTTTTTCCAAGCCGTTGAAGGGGCAGACGTTGCACCAGATGTGAATTTCGACTAATGTAAATCTGCACTATAGGAGGATGCTATGAAACGTACACACAAACAGGTCAAAATCAGCGCATTCCTCCTGTTGCTCATATCTATGATGGTAGGGCCCTTCTTTGCGCCTTCTGTCCAGGCAGCCTATCCAGAACCTACAAACGAATTTTATGTCTTGGATGAAGAAAATGTGCTCTCTGCTGAAACAGAAGCGTTTATCATTCAAGTAAATAAGCAGTATGAACAAACAGAAGAAGAGCCTCAACTTGTCGTCGCAGTTGTGTCTAGTTTAGATGGTCTGACTATTGAAGAATACGCACTGACGTTATTTGAAAACTGGCAGATTGGAAACAAAGAGCTAGACAATGGTGTGTTGATCCTTCTTGCTTTAGAAGAACGTGAAATTCGTTTTGAGGTAGGGTATGGCTTAGAAGGAGCCTTAACAGATAGTGGAACAGGAAGAATCCTGGATTCACAAATCGAATTATTGTCTGAAGAAGACTATGATCAAGGTTTGAAAAATATCTTTACGCAAACAGCGCAAAAAGTAAACGAAGAATATCTCTACGAAGATGACGTGATTTTTAGTGGCGAAGAGGTAGACCAATTTGAGGACTACAGTGAACCAGAAGAGTCATTTCCTCTATTTGAAATCCTCTTTTTGATTCTTCTTGTTGCGTTGTTTTTTGGAAGTCGTGGTGGTGGTTCTGGTGGCGGTGGCTACCGAAGAAGTCCTCTGTTTGGTCCTTTTATAGGAGGCATGGGTGGAGGCCCTAGTTCAGGAGGATGGTCTTCTGGAGGGTTTGGGGGCTCATCTAGCAGCGGAGGCGGCTTTGGCGGTGGAGGACGTTCCGGTGGGGGCGGCTCTAGTCGAGGCTTCTAACTAATCTGAACTCAACTTAAACTTGTATACAAAAGCACTGTCCGCTGATAGGTATTATCAACGGACAGTGCTTTTTATGTATCTTATTTGAATAAATCCTTCCAACTAAAGGTTGTCTTGTTGTAGACTTTATTGTACGCAGCTCGTTTAGGGTCTTTAATCCAGCCCATGCCTTTTTTTCCGTATCCTGGAATGATGGCTTTTTTTATTTTGCGTTTCATTTTCCCCGTTGTACGAGCACGAATACTCTTTTTAATACTCGGTTTGCGCATCCCAAATTTCATTACCAATCAACTCCAATACACGCTTCTGCTCTTAATTGTACCAACTATCGCTCTTGGATGGAAAAATTTGGCTTGCTCTATCTGAAAAAGACACTATTGGAATATAAAAGCGGCCAAGAAAGAGTGTACTAGTTTCTAAAAAGCACATGGGAAGGTTATTTTATTGTGTCAAATTTAAGTTAAGCTACGATGAACGTATAGTTTATTTACAGACTAGAAACCGATTTAAAATTGAAAAAAGAAGATGCGCATGTTGATGCAAATAGTATTCCTGAAGTTGTAAACTGGGTTTGTCTCCATAAGAATTAAGTAAAACTCATTGTATTCTAGGTACAGTAGTTGTTCCTATAGCCTTTGTAAGACGAATAGATAGGAATATCTGTTTAGTGCAATATAAAAGCATAGAGCTTTGCAATAAAAATGTGAGAAGCTTAT
>CAYZZA010000049.1:0-9270 GCA_964482685.1 uncultured Carnobacteriaceae bacterium | reverse complement strand
TGAATGTAATTTTAGATTTGGATACTGGAATTGATGATGCACTGGCACTGGCCTACGCTATTGGGGCAGAACAGGCTAACCTTCTCGGAGTAACCACTGTGTTTGGAAATGTAGACACAAAACAAGCGACAGCCAATACAGAAAACATCTTACATCTTTTGGATCGTTCAGATATTCCTGTTATTCATGGGGCTGACCACGCACTACTAGAATCCTCTTATACACAAAAAAGAGGCGGTCTTATTTTTCACGGTGCTAACGGAGTAGCAGACATCCAATTGGAACGTTCTACTACTAATAAAGACGCTCGCACAGACGCTGCGGATTTTTTACTTGAAGCTGCTGCTTCTTTTAAAGAAAACCTGACCATTGTGGCTACCGGTCCACTTACCAATATCGCTTTAGCGATTCAAAAAGACCCTGCGACTATGGCACTTGCAAAAGAAATTGTCATAATGGGTGGTGCCTTCACGGTTCCTGGAAACGTAAGCCCCTTTGCAGAAGCAAACATCTCACAAGACGTACGTGCTGCCAATATCTTGTTTAGTAGCGGACTTCCAGTAACAGTCATCGGATTAGACGTAACACTTCGCACCTTGTTGACACGAGATGATGTAGCAACCTGGGAAAACTTTTCACCTGTTGGGCCTGTATACAAACAACTTGTGGACTTTTATCTTGATGCCCACGAATTGATTTCCCCTACACTAAAAGGCTGTGCACTACATGACCCACTCGCAGTTGCGGTAGCTTTTGATCCCGAGTGGATCACTGGCGGCCACTTTCGCGTAAAAGTCCTTGAAGAAGGCGACCAAAAAGGACGACTTGTTTCTGATTTGGAGGCTTTAAATCAAGGCGCTGAAAAAAATGTACGAATCGCCTTGGATATTGATGCTCCACGCTTTAAAGAGCACTTTCTACATGTAATGGACACAATCATCCAGCCTAAATAAAAGAAGGTGGATCCGTACTCGTACTCGTTAACACAAAAAAGCCCCTAGTGTCATCTTCATCACGGAAGGTGACACTAGGGGCTTTTTCTTGTACCTCAAAATCCAAATGGCTTCTTACCTACCAAAATTACTCTTGTTCATCTGGAAAATGAATCGATTTAAATACGGTCTGTGCGTCAGGATCCGAGTCAGACTCTTGAGCATCTAGCGCAAGGTCCATTGTGCGTTGTTCAATCTCTTCTTTTAATGAATCAGCATCAATCACTTCATCCGACACAATCGGGGATGCAGTCTCAGTTTTTTCATCTGTGTCTTCCATCGTTTCTTTGATGTCTGTTTTTTCTGAAACGCTTGCGTGGTCATCCGTTTTCAATTCTCTCTCATTGGATGTGTCCTCCATCGTTTCTTTGGGATCTTCTTTAGAATCTCCTTCAGATACATCATCTTTTTGAGTGTCCACTGATTGATGGCGCAAATCTTGGACAGAGGTTTTCACCTGTTTGGCTGCTTCTTCGACACCTTTTTTATAGGTTGCGCCTGCTTTTTGAACCGTTCCAACAAGTGACTTGCCTCTTTCTATTGCGGTGTCGACATAATCAGATGCGACTTCTTTGGCATCTTCAGCTTTATTCTCCATGTCTTTTCTCAGTTCTTTCCCTGATTTAGGCGTATACAAGAGCGCTGAAATTCCCGCAACTGTTGCTCCTACGAGAGTACCTAAGACAAAACTCATTCCTTTCGTCTTTTCTTTCATGTCTATCACTCCTTTCATTCTGTCTATTTGCATGACGGGCTTGAGTCATCCTTGTGTGTCAAACTCTTCTACATCTCTTAACTTTTTTCGCACTTACTCTGCTTCACTTTTAGGTTAACGGACCAAACGTGTGACTGTTTCGCCAGCTTTTTTTACTGCGCTAGCTTGTAACCCGCGCTTTGTAAAACTTGTGACTTGACTGGTCAAGCCTATGGCCGATTCGTTCAATGAAGAAACCGTTTCGCCTAAGTCGCCTACTGCTTTGAACAAAGGATCCGTGAGCAACAATTTTCCGTTTACATCATTGAGCGTTGTATTGGACTTGTTTAATAGCCCTTCTACTTCTACGAGCAAATGATCAGCGTCTTTTGTCAATGTGCTCAGTGTTTTGTTTGCTTCTTCAACAGTTGTGTCTAACCGTCCCACTACCTTGGATACCTTAAACAAAACAAACACAATGCCTAGTGCCAATACTGCAAAAGCTGTTGCAGCAATCAATGCTGCTATTTCTCCACCTGTCATCTTTATCCCATCCTTCTATCAATTTCGTTCTGCTCTTTTCTCTTTTACACATATAGGTACAGTTCCGTACAGCAGAACGCCTATTTACATACCCTTACAATACCACCTCCAATTTACTAAAATCAAACCATACGGTCAATTCGACCACGAAACCGTGTGTTTTTTCTTTCTTTTCTGATTCATGTTACTATAGGTATACATTTTTTATCTGAAAGGAGCGTATCATGTCTTCTATGATAGACAGTAGCGTCACAACCGAAGTAGTTGAAAAAGTACAAGAACAAACCAACTTTTTCATTCGTTTTTTGAATCAAATTGATTGGCGTGGCCTTGCAGTCGAAGCACTTTTGCGTCTTTTACAATTGGTCTTAATTGTTCTTATCCTAATGATTGTCAAAAAAATAGGCGATTATTTCATCAATACCCAGTACCGAAAGTATTTAACCTTGCGGGTGGAACATCCTAATCGCGTCAATACGCTCTACAGCTTGACTTCTAATATCTTTCAAGCCGTTCTCTGGTTTTTCTTTGTGTATTCCTTTTTAAGCTTGATTGGCATTCCAGTAGGTACCTTACTTGCGGGTGCTGGAGTGTTGGGGCTAGCCTTTTCATTAGGTGCACAAGACTTTGTCAGTGACATTGTGAACGGATTTTTTATTTTATTAGAAAAACAACTCGATGTAGGCGATTTTGTCACATTGGATTCGATTTCAGGCACTGTGATGGATGTCAATTTAAAAACAACCAAAATAAGAGACTTAGATGGAACCGTGCACTATGTACCAAATCGAGAAATCACCATTGTGAGCAACGAATCACGCGAAGATATGCGCGTAAAGATTTTGATTCCATTAGCTCCCGATTCGGATTATGATCGGATTAAAAAAGTGTTGGATGAAGAGACCGACCGTTTGGTTCCAACGTTTAAACAAATCACTGAAAAACCTGGCCCCATCGCACTTGCGCCCGTCAACGATGATGGACATCTCGGCGCCCAGATTATTTTTTTCGTGCGTTCTGGGGAACAATTTGAGGTCAAATTCGCTTTTCTCGAACGATACATGGAAGTGTTAAGAAAAGAAGAGCTTTTGCCTATCAATTATTTAAGAGCCCAGAATCGATACCAAATGGTTATGCCCATGAAAACATATACCATTAAAAACACCAACTTTTCTGGAGCAACGGGATTGCGCTATCGCAAAAAATAAAAGAATCGTGTGTTTGGTTGATTCCAAGCACACGATTCTTTTATTTTTTGTGTCTTATTGTAGACGTCTATTTTGCTTGTCTAATTTGGGTTTGATCTCGCGGTCTATCGGCTCTTTTTCTGTCACATGATAGACTGTTTCAAAGCGATGAGCTACACGATTGGTTCCTTTTAATAATTCTCCTCGTGTCACAATCCCAAGTAAGAGACCCGTTTCATCCGTTACACATAAAAAAGAGTGACGCACTAACAAATGAAGAGCAGTCTCCAATTCAAAATCATGCGCCAAAGTGGGAATGTCCGTTTGCATAATGTCTTCGACCTTTTTATCAAGCAACGTAGAAAAGTCAAATGCATCCATACCGGTGGCGGCTTTTATAATATCTGGAAGAGACAACAACCCTTTTAATCTGGATGCTTCATCCAAAACAGGAATCCGAGTATAGCCTATATTTGTTAACACGAGTAAAGCATGATCCAATGTATGGGTAGGTGCTATATGGGCTACTTTTTCTGCAGGAAGAAGAAAGCTTTCTCGGTCTTCTAGCAACATAGCGGCGATTTTGTCCCCAATCACGTCTTTGTCTCCTTTATCCTGTGTCAAGTGGATTTTTTGTTTATGTTTTGTTTCCCACGCATACGTATGCAGCCCTATGGCTGGACTGCTAGATGGCACTTGTTACTCAACTAGCTCAATGGGCTGATGGGTGTCCGTATAATATTGTACATCAAGCGCATCTTCTGTCACAGTCAAAACAGCATATGTTTTTTGTCGAGTCGGTCCCTTGGGACGTGAGATGCTCCCGGGATTAAGATACAAAATGCCTTCATGCATGTGACAATATGGAATATGGGTATGTCCAAAAGATACAATATCTACCTTAGCCTCATTGGCTTCTTTTTGTAGCACAGCCAACGTCTGTTTGACTCCTTGCAAATGCCCATGGGTCAAAAGAATTTTTTTCCCACCGAGGGACACGATTCGCCGGTCCGGAAAAGTAGGGTCTCTATCCATATTGCCCTTTACGGTCTGCATCTGTGTCCAAATAGGGGACAAGGAGGTATTTTCCGAATCTCCACAGTGAAGAAAATCATGCCCCTTTTCAGCATAAAAAGAGAGCAACTCCAACAACGCTTCAGCATCTCCGTGATTGTCGCTGACAACTACGCATGAAACAGATTTAGTCATGTGGCATCCACGCATCCCATTTTTCAGCTAAGTTTTGTAAAGCCACAGCACGGTGACTCATGCTGTTTTTTTCTGACGGAGATAGCTCTGCCATCGTTTTTCCTTCTGATGGAATATAAAAAAGTGGGTCATAGCCAAATCCATTTGTACCTCTTGGCTCTTCTAGCAAAACCCCTTCTACTTCTCCCTGCACCACCAATTCTCGATTGTCTGCTGACACAAGAGCCAATGTACAATGGAACTGTCCTGTTCGTTTTGTCAAAGGAACTCCGGCGAGGTTTTCAAGTAGTTTGGCATTGTTTGTTTGATCGGTTGCCCCAACACCTGAATAGCGTGCTGAGTAAATTCCAGGTTCCCCACCCAATGCGTCGACTTTTAAGCCCGAATCATCCGCGAGTACAAGAGTATGTAAGAAGTTTGACACCGTACGCGCTTTGATTAAGGCATTTTCCTCAAACGTTGCTCCATTTTCAAGGATTTCTGGAATCTCTGGGTAATCTTTTAATGTTTTGATGGTATATCCTTTTGAGTGAAACAATGCTTCAAATTCTTTTGCTTTTCCTGGATTATTCGTCGCAATGACAACTTCTTTCATGTTCTTCCGTCTCCTTTGTATGCTATACATATATATATGTGCACATAGTGGTTTACTTGTTTAGTGGTTTATCGTTTGTTTGCCTCTTTAGTTGCTTGTGTCAGTTTCGTCTTAGGCCAGTTGGGACGGTTCAATCAAACTCAATATGTTTTACGTCTAAATCGTCTCTATGGAGCCATTGTGATGCAATGGCTTTAAACGGTGCCACTTCTCCAGTTGTAAAAAATTGTGGCTCTAGAGGAGAGGTCCCTGGCGGCGCATTTAATCCTTCATAATCTAAAATTGTGCTCATGAGTTCAATCGTTTCAGCACCTGAATCAACCAGGGTGACCCCTTCTCCCATCGTCTCTTGAATCAACGTGCGAAGCAATGGAAAGTGCGTGCACCCTAAAATCAAGGTGTCTAATTCTTGTTCTTTAAAATCTTTCAACACTTCGTTCACTTCTTCCACCGCTTCGGGGGTGCCATGTTTATTGTCTTCTACTAACGTGACAAATGATGGACATGCTAGGGAAGAAACTTCTACAAAAGGATCTTTCTTTTGGATTGTTTCTTTGTAGACAGTACTTTTAACAGTGCCTTGAGTCGCAATGACTCCTATTTTTTTGTTTTCCGTTACTTTAATTGCAGCTAAACTTCCCGGTTGAACCACTCCAATTACAGGAATCGACAACCGTTCTTGAATGGGTTTTAACGCAACAGCCGTCGCTGTGTTACACGCAATCACCAGCATTTTGATTCCTTTTTCAACCAAATACTGGGCCATATCCCAAGTAAACGCAATCACTTCTTCTTTTGGGCGCGGTCCATATGGACATCTTTTCGTATCCCCCACATAGAGAAAGGATTCATTGGGAAGCTGACGCATCGCTTCTTTTAGTACAGTCAGTCCTCCAACTCCTGAATCCAGTAAACCTATTGGTCTATTTTTCATGTTTGGTCCATCCTTTGCATACTCTACATTTCAACACATCTTTATTTTCCCTTGTTTTCCTCCAAATAGCAAGCAAGCCCTTTTTTACGTAAAGCTACTTTCTCTATTTGTTGGGTATTCTCTTCTTTCTTCTTTCTAGTATACTAGAAGAGGAACAGTAAAAAACAGTTTTTTTAATCTAGTAGAAAGAAGAGGTCCATTGAATGTCTAACCAAACCCCAACCCCTGTTGACGCGCACCATTCGACTCCATTTGCGGGAGTCTCTCTTTTACGAGATCATTTGTTGCCTAGCCTTTTAAAAGAAGACCATGCAGCTATTTTATATTGGGCCGGCAAAGAACTTGCACGACACAATCCTTTGTCCACCTATGAAGAAACTTTTGCCTATTTTAACCGTGTCCAGTTTGGCACCTTGTCTTTGGTAAAAGAAACGCGAAACAAAACAATCTTTTTGTTAAGTGGAGATGTAATCACAGAACGTATGCACGAAAAAGACCCCTGTTTTACTTTAGAAGCAGGGTTTTTGGCCCAACAGCTTCAAAATCAAAAACAACTTTACTGTGAAGCCACTCTCCATCCAGAACCGCGCAACCATCACGTGTTGATCCATATTTTGTTTGATAAAAAAGAAACACTCGATCTCCCTCTTCCGTAAGAAAAAACAAAGCCATGAGGCCAATGCATCACGAGAGAACAAATAAAAACGTAGACTACCTGCAAAAAGAGGTTGGCTACGTTTTTTGGTTTTCGATCTTTTCTGTCTTTTTTTCTTTCCTCTACTTACGTCATTTGGTTTATTTACGCTATTCGTGTTGGTCACACATTCTTTTCGCCTACCCTCTTGTCAGATTGGGTTGTTTTAGGTAGCCATACAAATGACTGACAGCCTTGGCAGCACTGTCTGAAACAGCCAGTATGCCATTGTTTCCAAATTGCACACCTGAAATCAATTGACCATGTATTTTTAACGTCTCCAATACCCCATACCGTTGAGTTACCGTGCTCAACGAAGGCCACATCACTTGAACCCCTCCCCATGTGTCTGGTTGGACCAATTCTTCTTCCAACAACTGGTCCACTAGTGGATGGACGGAGTCGGTGCTTGCTTCAATACGCATAGATCCCATGGCATTGATCAAATATTCTTCGGTCTGTGTTTCATTGTTGTCTACGAATAGATGAAATCCAGTTTCTGTTTTGTCGATTCGTGTGAGCCCTTTATAGACTTGAATCGTCTCTTCTTCCCATAAGCGAACAAGTAAGTGGCCTGAGGCATATGGATAAGGACTGCGAAGCCGGTCCCACGAACGCAAGTGGGTATCCAAAAACGCCTTTTTTTCCGAGACAGGTAGTGCAGTCCACATGTTCACTAAAGATGCGTCCATCTGATGCATAAAAAGATGCAGTTTGTTGAGCTCTTCATCTCCATCTCGTTCTTCTTGTAACGTATCCAATGTACCATGTGCATGGTTTTTCCACACTTTGGGCAATGAAAAACCCATTTTCTCTCCTTGTCTAGTTGCCCAGTCCGCATACTCTTCTAGTGAAGAAAACCGAGTTTTTTCTGTTGGAAGAGAGGGCATTGCAGTAACGTGTTCCAACAACGTATCTGGCGGCAAGCTCTTTGCCCGAATTGATTTAAATTCTCCCGTTCGTGAATAAAAAGAAAGCCTTAAATCAGGACGTTGGAAATGATGGTACCGCAACAGATCCATTGCTGTTAAACCTGTCCCTAGCACTCCGACTTTGGCATTTTGGGGCAACGTAGACATCGTGTCTTGAATAGGATATGGAGTATGGATGTAAGAGGCTCCCCCTTTTTCTTTTAGCCCGTAGGGGTCTTTTAGGGGAAGGTGCCCAATACACACATGAACGGCATCGACATTTTCTTGCGTTTGTTCAGTAGTGACTGTGTATCGCTTATCTGACTGGAGACGTACCGTCAATACGTCTTCTGTTACAATTGTGGCTTTCGACAAGGTGAGCCAGTGGTGCATGCGGTCTTGCATGTATTCACCAAAAAAAGAGCGGGGATAATACTTGCCCATAGGAGTGGCAATGCCATGGCGATCCTGAAGCCACTCCACAAAATCAAGCGGGCGTTCTGGAATGATGCTCATCCATTCAGCTGGTTGATTCAATAAAATAGATGCATCATCTAGTTGGTAAGGCAAACCCGTTCCAAATGTGCGTGCGTTTCCATACACAGTCAATCGGATGTCTGGATTGTGTTGACGCAAGCGAGTCCATTCACGCAAAACACTAATTCCTGAACCGCCCATTCCAATAATTGCAATATGCATGTGCTTCCTCCTTCTACTCATATACTTTTATTGAACGGTCATTTTCCAGTCCTGCTGAGCTCGCAAGCATATTCGTGCATTTTTGACCTTTTCAATATAAAAAAGCAGTGTCGCTTTAGTTTCCCAAAGTTCCTCTGCTTTTACAAATTTGTTCGCAAAGATATTACGCCAAGAAGCTCACTTACATCCTCGCGAACACGGATAAAACGAATCTCTAGCGCATCCCAGACATTTAAATCATTGAGTGTATAATTATTTTTTCTCAGTACACCATCCAAAGGGCAATCAAGGTCCCCATCTGCATTCAAAATAACATCTTGAGGGTCAATTTCCAGAATGATGTTTTCCTTCTTCCCCTTGACGATATAAAAATACTGATCGCCGGGTGTGATGAGGGTTTTTGATTTTGCTTCCACTTCGATAGTTGCACCTCCCAAACACTTTTCATCTTAGCACAAAGCTGTTTGATAAAAGAACTTTCTTTTTCACGCAACGTGTGCTACATACATGTATCGTAAGTATATCAAAAAAGAATCTTCTTTCGAATCTTTTTTTTCGATCAGAAAAAAAAGAGTGTTTTCTGTTCACAATCACGTCACAAACCGCATCGTTTAATCCCCTTTTTTAAAAGCATTTTTTGGATAAAAAATACTTTTTATGCATATGTACTCACTTTGAGCCTCGTTTTCCTTAAAAAAGAGTGAGCGGGATTATTCCAGATGCTTTTTTAACATACACTCTTTTCACCCCTACTTGAAAAACAAAAAACGCTCCACCCAACAAAACAGGCTCTATAATATTTGGTGTTGGTG
>CAYZZA010000048.1:3456-9301 GCA_964482685.1 uncultured Carnobacteriaceae bacterium | reverse complement strand
GAGGAATATCTTGATAGGGATTGTCAATTACTTTTAACAGCGACATCATGATGCTAATTTCTGTTGTTTGAAAATAGTTCTGTGTTTCTGTAATAGCCAATGGAATGTCTAATTGTTGAAACAATTCTTGCGTGACTAAATTGTTGTTTTTTGTGCGTGTCAAAATGACAATATCTTTATACGTAATCGGCCGAACCTTTTTTGTTTTCTTGTCGTAGAGTTCAAATTTTGAATCAATGAGTTCTTTTATTTTTGAAGCTACAAGAGAAAATTGTCCTTCTAACGTGCCGTCAATACTGAAATCATCGTCTCCGCTTCCTTCATCGTCTTCGTCAACAGTCATTGTTTCAGCAGGCATCTTTTTTTCATAAATTAAAATCTCAGGCGCATAATTGGCCGTTCCCATAAAGCCATCAAAGCCAAGTTGCAGCTCTGCAGCATCATCGTAGGCTAACTGGCCAACCCCTTTGTCCATCAATTGAATAAAAAGAAAGTTTGTGAAATCAAGGATTTCTTTTCGTGAGCGAAAGTTTTCTGCGAGAATAATGCGCTCGCCTTCAATGCCTTCTTTGTAACGTTCGTACTTTTCAATAAACAGCTTCGGATTGGCCATTCGAAAAGCATAGACGGATTGTTTCACGTCTCCTACCATAAAGCGATTGCCTGGTTCTGTAGTTGGTTTTGATAAACAACGTAGGATTTCTTCTTGTAGAGGATTGATGTCTTGGTACTCATCAATCATGACTTCATCAAACGTCTGTTGGTAATGCACCATGGCTTCTTTTCGTCCAAATTCATTTTCAGCCTTTAAAATAGCAAGAGCCAAGTGATGGTAATCGTTAAAATCAATTAATTTTCGACTGCGCTTCACGTTGTTGTAGCTATCCAGAAATAGAGCAGTGACTTCCCCCATCTGGTTGACTAATTCTTTGGAGTCACGCATATACTGAAGATGTGCTTCGAGTGGTGCTTTGAAATAATCTTCTTTTATTTTTTTTCTATAGATTTCCTTCCCAGCATCACGGAATACTTTCATTTGTGGCGCAGACGCAACAGCGTCTTCGTCCATCGTTTTGTTTTTAGACGGCCACGTATCAAACTTGAAGGATTGAACGAGTGGGTAGATGGCCTCAAACTGATCCATGAGGAGATATTCTTGAATTTTATTGTAGTGCTCCCATTCGTTTTGAACCAAATCGACATACCGTTGGATGCCTTCTCCCTCCGCAATAGTGAGGGCATCCTCCATAAGATTTTTTAACGTTTCAATCATATCTAAGAGTAAGGGTTTCAAAAAATAAACATACAACGAACTCCCTAAAAAGTCTTCATGGCTTGATTCGTATAGAGGAGTCAAATGTTCAAGCCACTTGGTTGGATCAGGATGAGCTACCGCAAAATCAGCGAGTGTATACACAAGTTCTGTCAGGTCTTTGTCACTGCGGTTAGTTGAAAATGAGTCGGCTAAACGATAAAAAGAGTCGTTTTCTTGTCCATATAATTCTTCACGCACTTCATCCCATGCATCTTCTTTTAACAACAAAACTTCAGTATCATCTGCTAATGAGCGAAATACAGGATCAAAATCGACAAGATAGTAATACCTGCGAATGATTTGGAGACAAAAAGAATGCAAGGTACTAATCGAAGCGTGGGGCAAAAGTGGCAGTTGCGCAATCAGATGGCGTTTTTTAGCAACATCTGTTTCGGTTGTGATGGCCTTTTGTACAGCCGCTTGAATCCGGTCTTTCATTTCTTTTGCTGCTGCGTTTGTGAAAGTCACCACAAGCAGGGCATCTACGTTGGTCCCAGCTTTTATTTTTTCAATCACCCGTTCAACTAAAACCGTTGTTTTTCCCGAACCCGCAGAGGCGGATACCAATAGATTCTTTCCTTCATCAAAAATGGCTCTCCACTGTGTGTCTGTAAATGAAACCGAGTCTGGTTTTGGTGGAATCATGGTCATGTAAGTGTCTCCTCCTCTTCTATTTCCTCTAACTCTTCTTTCATTTGTTGAATGATTTCTTCATTAGAACGTGTAGCCTCTTTTATTCGGTAACGATTGTTGTTCAATACATCAAATTGAGAAATAGCGTTGTACTCCCCATTCACTGAAGGAGTGAGGTGCCTTTTGTCTTTGTAAGGAGTAAGAGCCAGTTCTCCAGCTAAAATAGCATTCCCCGCATCGACAATGAGCTTTTTGTTGTGTTGTTGCAGTACGTTCAAATCATCCATAGTAATAAATTTAGAGTTTTTCTTGTAAGTACCAGATTTGTTTTTTGTATACGGATATACAAGAGAGGGCCCTGTTTCTTTTGCTATTTCAAAATCGAGAGATTCCAGTATGTCTTCTTCCTTTACAATGAGCCCCTCCATCCGGTGAGTTTTGAGGCGCTCCTTTGCAATCCCCTCAGAATCCAATGATTTGTCTGGTGTGATAAATGGGTTTTTGACATGCGAATAAAATGCACCAGCCGGTTTTGCTAGTTGATTAAACAACAATTCAGAGTTCATAAGAGCAACATATAAGTACGTCATCATTTGTAAAGCCGTGCCATTGTACAAATCTTCAAATACAATCGTATGCTTGCTTGATTTATAGTCCACTACGCTGAGGTACAATTCTTTTTCCGTGCGAAGAAGGTCAATGCGGTCAATTTTTCCTCTTAGCTGCACACGTCCCCCACTTTTCAATGGATATTCTGGAGCAGGCACACCTTCTTTGCTGCCAATCCGTCCAAAAAGAACCTCAGTTTTAGCTGTTTTCATCTTTGTTCGAGTGGCATGGTGGGTCATGGCCCACATCATTCGGTGAATCGTTTTAGCAAGTTGGTGGCGTATAAAAGCCATTTGATTGGATACAGACAAAATACTGTAGGCTTCTTTTTGAAACAATTGTTCCAAAATACGTTGTGAAATAGCTTGAATCTCTGTTTCAGAAGCTTCTTTTAACGAGAGATCTTCTTCAATAATCACTTTAAAAATCAAGTCCAGTGCATCGTGGAAAAAACTACCTGTGGCAGCAGGGCTTAATTCTTGTATCTCTCTCTTTTTCAAACGCAACCCATAGCGGAGGAAATGACTGTATGGATCTAAGTAAAAAGTTTCCAATTGAGAGATGGACAAATAAAGATCTTCTCCATACAATTGTTTAGCTAACGCAGGTGTTAAGTTTACAGGTTTGTTTTGTTTGTCCAAACTAGACAATAAGGTTTGCATCATTGGGTTGTCCGCAGATTGACGCGTAAAATAGCGAAACAGCTCTAGCCAAAATCCAGAAGGCGGTGCGTGTTCTTCTTTTGCTTTTCTCATGACTAAGAGGACTTGACTCAAAGTCGTTGCTTTTGAGCCTACAAACGACAACAGTTCTTCTGTTTTTTGAGAATCAAAGTTTGCTAAAGAAATCGCTTCTGCTGGCTTGTGCTCCATCGGCAGCCTAAAATGCTCTTTGATTCGTTGGACATATGGAGAGAGTTTGTTGTCGCCACTTCCGTCTTGCTTTAATGGGTACGACAAATACAACTTTTGAGACGCATTCGTAAAGGCTCTATAGGCAAGAAAGGGTTCCGTTGCGATTAAATCCTGTGCGAGTGGACGCAAATACTTGCCGTCTTCTAATGACTCATCGATTAACGCGCGCTCTTCTTCTGTTAACACAGATTGGTTTTCTGCTCTTGCGGGAAGGTGTTTGTCGGTTAGCCCCAACATGAAGACTACAGGAGAGGCCGTCGGTTGGGTTTTTGTCAGGTCTGACAAAATCACTTGGTCAATTCGTGGAGGCACCATGCTGTAAGTCGCCTGTTCAAAGCCTGTTTCAAGAATAGAGACAAACGTATCGCTGTCCCACTCTTCTTCTCCAAGTACGTCAACGAATTCTTCTAAAAGTTGAATGAATGTCTTCCAAACTTGTTCTTGTTTACGAGCGTCGTCCAAGTCTCCTTGTTCAATTGCCTCATCGCGCCAAAACAACAATTGTGTCGTCATGCCTGCTTGTTCTAAAAATGTATACAACGCCTTTGCCGCATCGGCATTGGTTTTGGATCGTGCTAATTTTTTGAAAAAAGAAGTTAAAACGGTTGAGACGCTTTCCTTGATCTCATTGGCCACGCGTTCGATTTGTTTATCGGCATCTGATTGTTCACTCATTTCATCTACTTGAAACGTCGTGTATGTCCACTTTTCTTTTTGGGTCCAATAACTTCCTTCATAGCCGTAAGCAAGGACGACGTTTTCAGCCACGTCCACTTTCTTTCGAAAACGGGCGACCTCTTCGCGGTTTTGTGTCAAGCGTGCTTCTTTATCGGCTTGTTTCTTTCCAGGTAGGGGGATAAACAGCTCTGTTCGAAGAAACCGCAATATATCATGGTACCGCCAATTTTTTTTATAAATCGCAAACAAACTAGACAACATCTCTACAAAAGGATGGGTCGACATGGTTTCTGCTTGATCGACAAAAACCTCCAAGCCATTTTCATGAAAAATAGGCAATAAAATCGAGCGGTATTCTTCGATGTCTCGAACCAGCACGACTATGTCTTTGTATCTATAGGAGCCGTTTGACGTGAATCGCCGGATTTGGTTGGCCACGTGCAAAACTTCTGCTTGTCTGTTTTCAGCTTCCCAAATAGAAATAGCCGACTGTCCGGTGCGGTTTGAAAGAGAGGGCGATGCTTCCCCTGAATGACTCTGAATCCAATATTCTTCCAGCGCACGTAAGTCTTCTACGTATTCGCTTGAGCGTTCTTGTATCACTTCATCAAAGTGAATGGGAACGCGGGCGGCTTTGGCTTGTTGGTACAAGCGGGCATAGGTCTCCCCTGTTTGGTAAAACAAATTGAGCGTGTCAGGTTTTTCGTGTGGGTAGGCTTTGTCTAGCGTCAAAGAAATTTCCACACGCTTTGCCCCACGCATCATTTCAACCAACAAGGTTTGTTCTTTGGCACTAAAGTGATCAAAACCGTCAATAAAGAAATAGGTCTTGGTTAGATCTGTTTGTTTGAGCTTTTCAATTAAGGAGTCGATAATTTGTTCGTGTTCAATGTATTTTCCGAACAAACTTTGTGTGAAAGATTCATACACCAACGTTAAATCTTGTAATTTTAACAAGATATCTTTTTTCTCGGTGCTTTCTGAAAAAAGAGCCATGAGAGTGTCCAAGTCTTCAATCCTCACTTCTCCACTTCTCAGCTCAATCAGCATATCGGTGATGCGCTGAATAAATCCACTGTGCCTACTTTGGCCTCGATAAATCGTCAAGTCTTCTTCCCACTCACGCAAAATCTTTCGGACCAGCATCGACAACCCCACGTTGGTTAATTGGGTACGGTTATAGATGGCACTGTCTTGCAAGAAAAACCATGCTAGGCGGGAGAAGCTATACACTTGAAGCTGAATCATTCCCATCATCGGACGGTGGCTAAAAAATGGTTTTTTAGCCAAATACTCCATCACAGACATCTCCGTTGAAAATGTCATGTGTTCAGGGACGATGTAATAAATCGTTGCGTCGGGTTCTGTTTCTAAAATCGTCGCCACTCGGTCAAGCATGGCTTCACGTTTTTTCGTCTGGGCGCGGCCTAACACAAACTGAAGTGACATCTTATCCACTCTCCTTCTTCCTCTTTCTGTTTCATATGCTTCTTCTTTATAGTATCATACTCCTCTCTTTGCGTGTTCGAGTTTGGGTGTTGCCTTCTATGTACCATACGTCCAAAAACCAAAACACAAAATAAGCGCCAAAACAAAAAACAAGACACAAAAATAAAACCGGAGAACAAAAACCCAAAATAAAAAACTGGCAAAAAACCAAACCAAAAACGAAAACACAAAAAAAGATAATGAAATA
>CAYZZA010000048.1:0-3446 GCA_964482685.1 uncultured Carnobacteriaceae bacterium | reverse complement strand
TTTTTTTCTTATAGGTTTATTTTCCTTTACTGTAAAAAAGACACTAATAATAAAAAAGGTACAAACAATAATTTAAAACACAAAAAAACTCCTTATCTATGTACGGTTACGTACGATAAGGAGGAAGAAAAGAAGTTTTGTACGTCGGCGTTGCCCTTGTGTTTTTCCAAGAAAAAAATAAAGAGAAGAAATGAGGAGAAAAACAGAGTCGATTACGCTTTTTTTACAAACTCAGATTTTAATTGCATCGGCCCAAAGCCCTCTATCTTACAATCAATATCATGGTCACCTTCAACAAGTTGAATGTTTTTGACTTTTGTTCCTTGTTTCAATGGGGTGGAGCTTCCTTTTACTTTTAAATCTTTGATCAATACGACCGTGTCTCCGTCTTGCAAGACTTGTCCGTTTGCATCGGTCACTTGTTTTTCAGTAGACACGTCCACATCTGTTTCTGCTTGATCCGCTTCTGGTTTCCACTCGTGGGCACACTCTGGGCACACAAAGAAAAAACCATCTTGATACGTATAAACAGATTGACACACTGGGCATGGAGCTACGCTGTGCATGAAATTCCCCCTTAATAAGATTGACCTGTGAGGCTGTTAGCCACAGAGTCGTTGTTTTGTATATGGTGTTGAATGAGTCATGTATTTGTTTGATTTTTACTTATTTACTTATTTATTCAACGTGCGTATCTTGACTGAATAGATTAGTCGTTTGTAGCTGCTAGTTCAATGATTTTGACAATGACGTCCGTTGCTTTTTCCATCGCATCGACTGAAACAAATTCATACCGGCCGTGGAAGTTCTCGCCACCTGCAAATAAGTTTGGGGTAGGCAGACCCATAAAGGAGATTTTCGATCCATCTGTTCCGCCACGAATAGGTGCAATATCTGGTTCAATGCCTAACGCAGTCATGGCTTGCTTTGCAAGTTCAACCGGACGCATGTCTGTTTCAATGACTTCACGCATGTTGTAGTATTGGTCGTGCATCTCTACGAACACGCGCTGTTCTGAGAATCGTTCGTTGAGTGTGTCCGCAATGTTTTGCATAGTGGCTTTTCGCTTCTCGAATACTTCTTTGTCGTGGTCGCGAATGATGTAGGTGAGTTCTGCATCTTCGACGTTCCCCGTCAAGTTGACTAAGTGGTAAAAGCCTTCTCGTCCTTCGGTATGTTCAGGGACTTCTTTTTCAGGCAATGCGGCATGGAAATCAAAAGCCAACTGAAGTGCATTCACCATCGTGTCTTTGGCGGTTCCAGGGTGGACATTTTTTCCACGAATCACAATGGATGCTCCCGCAGCGTTAAAACTTTCGTATTGAAGTTCTCCAATAGGCCCACCGTCTACCGTGTAGGCGAAATCAGCCGCAAAGTGATCAACATCAAATTTATCTGCGCCAATGCCGATTTCTTCATCTGGACCAAACGCCACGCGCACTTCTCCGTGAGGAATTTCAGGATGCTCAATAAAGTAGGCTAGCGCAGACATGATTTCTGCAATGCCGGATTTGTCATCTGACCCTAAGAGGGTGGTCCCGTCTGTTGTAATCAAGGTTTCGCCCACATAGTTTTTCAGGTTTGGAAAATCCTTTGGAGACAAGACGATGTTTTCTTCTTTGTTTAAGACGATGTCTCCACCGTCGTAGTGTTCATGAAGTTGCGGTTGGATATTTTCAGAATTAAAATCAGCCGTGTCAATATGGGAAATAAAGCCAATGACCGGCACGTTTTCATTTGCCTCGTTGCTTGGTAAAGTGGCTGTCACAAATCCATTTGTTTCGTTGTATTCAACTTGAGCCAACCCAAGTTCGTTTAATTCGTCCACCAACATCAAAGCAAACTCCACTTGTTCTTGTGTAGAGGGAGTTGTTGTACTGGTTTCATCGGAACGGGTATTGATTTTTGCATAACGTAAAAAACGCGGAAGTAAGTCTGTGTACATGGTGTCTCAACCTTTCTGAATGTGTTTGTATCCGTAGTATACGATATTTTTTGCGAAAAAACAGGTACGCTCCCTACGGTTTTGTATAAAATTGAAACGGGTCTGTATTTAGAGTAGAAGCAAAAATCTCAATGTCCCAGTTGTGCTCCGCTGCAAATGTGTGAAACAATTCGGTTAGATACGGTTTACAGATGCTTTCAATGTGATGCCCAGGATCCACGACACTTAACCCATCTGCCAACATATCGTGGGCGGTGTGATAATACACGTCTCCGGTAATAAAGACGTCTGCTCCTTTTTTGACTGCGTCAGGATAGAATTTTCCACCGTCTCCTCCAAGAATAGCGACACGTTGAATGGGCTTGTTGCTGTCATCGGTTACATACCGCAGTCCAGAAACGTTAAAAACGCTCGCTAAGGTCTGGATATACTCGCCTAGTGTAATTGGCTCAGATAGGTCTCCAACGCGCCCTAATCCATATTTTTTGGACGTGTGGAGCAAAGGAAACACTTGGTACGATAGACTAGTAGATGAACCTATCTTTTCTAGCTGAGGCAACATGTGGTACACAGCTGTTTCAAGCACCTCTGCTTCAATCGTGACTTCTGGCTGAGGCGACTCGTTTTCGCTTGTGTGAACATTTGTTGCCAAAGACTGAGTCAAAAGGTCAAGAATAGTCCCCTTCCCTTCTCTCGAGGTGCGGATGACTACTTTTTGGTACGCTTCTTGCTTGGTCACAGATAAGACAGAAGTGTTAGTTAACCCCACTTTATCAGCCAACCACTCATTCATTCCGCCTTCGACGACATCTAAATTCGTATGTGCGGCGTAAACAGCAATGTTGTAGGCCAACAAATCCGCATACATCTTTGTTTGCGGCGAGTCGGTTTGTAGAGTAGAGAGTGGACGGAAAATAGGCGGGTGGTGCGCAAAAATCAGATCAACGTTTTTTTCAATGGCTTCTTCGACGACTTCTGGTCGGACGTCGAGTGTCACCATCATTTTTTTCACCGGTTTATCCAGTGAACCAATGGCTAAGCCAATAGGATCGCCCTTTTCCGCGAGCCAAGGAGGCGCAAAGGCTTCAAAACGAGTGATTATGGTCTGTCCAGTAATGTGCGGCATTGGTCTACCCTCTCCTTTATATGTGTGAGTTCTTGCTGCAATTCATTGCTTTTTTCTTGGTCATACCCGTTCACTGCTTGAATGCTTTGTAAAACATGTTGCTTTTTGTGCAGTTGTTCTTGCCATTTCGCAATGAATAGCTGCGGGTGCCTACGTGCTACGTGCACCCCAAACATATAGTCCTGCTCCGAATACACCGGTTTGGTCTTTCCAGCTTCTCTTGTTGCACAAATGAGTTCATAGTATTTGGTGTTTTCCAACACGAGCTTCTCGTCAACAATTGCAAACCCGTTCCTATCAAGCCATCTGCGGACATGGTGTTCTTTGACATTTGGTTGCAAGATGAGGTGGTGGAGGTGTTGGAATGCCTCGGTT
>CAYZZA010000047.1:0-9384 GCA_964482685.1 uncultured Carnobacteriaceae bacterium | reverse complement strand
CATACAAAAAAAGAAGCGAAAAACGGTCTCGTTTTCCACTTCTTTTTTATTGGTCCCATTTAAGCCTTTTATTGTTTTTCTGTCTCACTTTTTTCGCTTGTTTCGTCGCTTCCACGGTAGCGTGCATATGGAAGAGTGTTCCATGTTCTGTAAGCAATCGCTTCTTTTGTTAATGGAGTAGGCAAGTCTTCTAAGATTTTGTGTGCTGCGTTTAGTTCACGTTCTGTTTCTTCTTTGTCTTGGTACATAAATTCGTCGGACGCAACTTCAGGCGCTTGTGTGGCTTTCAATTCTAAGTCTTGAATCAAGGCTTCTTGTTGGCGAATCATGTCCATGCGCGCTTCAGAAATCCAAGCAGCCTGCACGCTTCGGTTTGTGTCCGATGCATGGTTGAATTCATCAGAAATTTCTTTGTATACACGGGACGCATTTTGACGGGCGTCTAAGTTGGCCAAGATTAAATCTGCATTGGTCATCTCCTCGATGGACAATGATTTGTAACGTGGAGCGGCTCCAACACCGTATCTGTCTTTGTAGTACGGGAATACTTTGTTGAGCGTATAGCCTACTGGAGCAATGGCTACGTCGTGCTCGTCCAACCCTTTTGGTTGAATCCCTTGCATCGCAATGCGTGCAGATTCTGGGCGTACGATTTCTTTAGGAGGGATAATGCCATGACGCAGCATTTCACGAATCCCTGTTCCAGAAATATTGATGCGGTAGTTTTCACCGTGTGGACATGTTTGGCTACTTGCCGGGCTGTCACAACGTGTGCAGTAGAAAACTTCATGATACAACCGAATGTCTATGCCAAGTTCTTCTGGTGAGAATTGATCAAAGATGGAGTGGCTGGCGTATTTGTCATAAAAATCGCCAATTCCAGCATGGTCTCGTCCAATAAGAGCATGTGTACAGCCATAGTTTTTCATAATCAATGCATGCAAAATCGTCTCACGTGGACCAGCAAAAATGTAGGTGACACGTAGTGGAGACAGCATCGCACGGTCTTTTGGATAATACGTCTCTAGTACACTCTTGTACGACATCATTCGAAATTCGTGGCGTGTGTATTCGCGTTTAGCCATTTCAACTAAAGGCTGGATCAACAACCCATCGACTTCTTCCAATGCGTTCTTGTGGATGTATTCGTGTCCACGGTGCAACGGGTTCGCTCCGGTGATAAATCCTGCGACCGAATTAAATTTCTTTTCTTCATAGAACTGGTGCCACATGTCTTTAGGTTCCATACGAAGCTTCTCGAATGGCCCCCAATCTGCGCGATTTAATAATTGGATTTTTCCACCGAGTGCAGTATCGCCCATACGACGGTAAACGGCATCTACACCTGGATGGTCACGGTCGGTTGTGCCAAATAAGTGAGACGCACGAAACTCTTTGTCGTAGGCAAAAATATCTTCCACTGCCAAAAGCGCAATGACTTGTTTGGTTTGGTCTACAAGGGCCACTTCTGCTCCTTCTTCAAGAGAAGCAATGGTCTCAGCGTTGCGTTTTCCAGTTGGCGCAAAACTTAGGGGCACCGGCCACACCGTTCCGTCTGCCAAACGTCCTTCTGTCAAGACAGATTTATAATCGGCTTCTTTCATAAATCCTTCGTTTGGAGACAATACGCCAATCGCAATCATTTCGATTGTAATAACGGCTTCCATGTCAATCATGATTTTCGGAAGATGTTTGGCTTTTTCTAACGCTTCTTCACGGTCTTTTCCGTGCAAAACACGGTCCACCAATTTTCCACCATGAGGTTTTTGGGGATAACTTGAAAAATCTAATGTTTTTGTTGTTTGTTCTTGAGTCACTTGTAAACATCCTCCAATCGTTGCGTATCGTACGCACGTATTTAATTATTTGTGTCGTTCTACGTATGTTTTTGGTTTTAAAGATTTGCATCTCTCTATAGAAAAGACCTTGTCACTCTCATCTAACGTGTCTTGTCTCCAAGCCATGAGGGATATCCCTATCTTCATCAAAAGATGCGAAAGTGTCAAGTGAAATTTCGAACATACGCCATCCTTTACACAATCTTAACCTTTTGTTTTTTCATATGTAAACAGAAAAAACAGACTGGAGATTATTCTCCTAGTCTGTTTTCCTTGTTGATTCTACACGTTTTTCTCATGAATATGCAAACCAGAAAGACATGTTATTTTTTCGCAACTTTAATTTCGCCGGCTTTTTGAAGGGCTGTTTTCGCAAGGACAGGCCCTATCAATTCAAAGATCAATGTCGCTGCCAAAATAATCGTTTTGATTTCTGTTCCATGAGCTGGAACCAAACGCTCAGCGATTGTAGATAATCCAATGGCTACCCCTGCTTGAGGCAAGATCATAAGCCCCAAATATTTTCGTATTTCATCTGATGTTTTCATAATTCGTGCACCTGTATAGGCACCAATAAGTTTTCCAGCAATTCGGAACACGATGTATACCGCTCCAATGACTCCAACTGTCGGCAAGACAGATAAGTTTAACTGGGCACCCGATACAACAAAAAACATCAAGAAAAGAGGGGGCGTAATTTCATCGGTTAAGTCAGCCACCGTCGATGATTCCATCGAAAAGTTTGTAAAGACCGCTCCTGCCATCATACATGCAAGAAGTTCAGATACACCGAATACACTCGCCAATCCACTGGCTATAAAGACAAAGGAAATCAAAATAGTTAATTTGTTTCCACGTGTGCGGAAAATTTTATATGGAAGAGTCATCAAGTACCCAACGACCCCACCGATTAAGAGTGCAAACACGACTTCCCATAAAGGTTCCAACACCATAAGCAACGCGCCTTGATCGGCACCTGCGGAAGTCATGCTTCCTGCAATAGACGCTGCAAACCCAAATAAAATTAAGGCAACAGCGTCATCCAGTGCCACCACACTTAACAACATTTCAGAAACAGGTCCTTTGGCATTGTATTCACGCAGTACCATGACTGTTGCAGCTGGAGCTGTTGCCGCCGCAATGGCTCCCATAACAATCGCCATTGGCAAGTCGACTCCAAAAAGTGTCATCCCCGTAAAGACAAGGATGGCTGCCATCGAAGCTTCCATGACCGCAATGACAACTGGCGTGAGCCCCATACGTTTCAGGTAACTCTTCTTAAACGATAACCCGATTGTAAAGGCAATAAACGCTAGTGCCATTTCTGAGACAATCCCCAACCCGCTCATGGCTTCGGCTGTAAATATATTTAAAATCGACGGACCAAACAACAATCCGCCTAACAAATATCCAGTGACGTTTGGCAAGTGAATAAACGTCACCAATCTTCCGGCTAAAAGTCCAACTAATAAAACCAATCCTGCTAATGCTAATGTATTGATACTCATTTATCGTTCACTGTCTTAATGATACATCATCCTCTTATTTTATTTTTTTGTGTTTCTTGCATATTCTCAAGCGTCTTTGGGACGAATTCCTTCCGTAAACAACACAGGGAGCGTAAACAAAATTCCTGTTTCTGGTTTTGATAAATCGCCGACTACCTCACCAATTACAGCACGTGCAACGTCTACGTCTGTCTCATCTAAAATAGTAAACAGCAATTTGTTTTCGGAATGATTAGACGTAATAAAAGGCCGTAACGTCGCAATAATCCGCTCCGTATCTAGACTGGCTAACTGTTGCATCATACCGGTAGCACTGATCATTGTGGCTGAGCCAATCCCTTTTTTGTTTAATTCCACTAGCAACTCATCTAAAAGGTGTACTTTATTCAAAATAAAAATCAACATTACTTTTGTATCCATGTATCCACCTCCTTGAGCTTGTATCTTTCTTTACGCGTATGAGAAGTCTCTCATAATCATACCTTAAATATGGGCAAAAATAAAGAACCTCTGTACCTTGAAAGCGTTTTCTATCCGTTATACTTAAAAAGAAGTACGCCTCTTTGTCGCACATCTTTCTTCTTCCTTGACACATACCTCAAAAAGTATGTCCTTTTGTAGTGCGCGCTTCTTCAAACAGACACCCATCCAGCAAAAAAAGCCAAGACGTTCGTCTTAACTTTTTATCCTATTCCTATCGTAGCACTAAACTCAGTTTTTTTCAGGTGTTATTTCGCCTGCTTTTTGAAGTGCAATTTTCGTTGCAATTGGACCAATAAATTCATAGACCAATGTTCCCACCAAAACAACCGCTTTGATCTCTGCTCCGTGAGCGGGAACCAACCGTTCTGCAATGGCTGTCAGCCCAATCGCAACCCCGGCTTGTGGGATCAACATAAAACCTAAATAGTTGCTAACTTCCTTTGGTGCTTTCATGAGTTTTCCACCTGTGTACGCACCAAGGAGTTTTCCAACAACACGCAACACGATGTATAACACCCCAATCAATCCAATCGTTGGGATGACACTTAAATTCAATTCCGCCCCTGACAAGACGAAAAACATCATGAAAATAGGTGGAGTGATTTCATCTGAAAGCTCACTCATGACTTCACTTTCGCGAGAAAGGTTGGTCAAAGCTGCACCCGCAGCCATTGAAGCAAGCAACTCAGACACCCCAAGCAGTCCAGCAATTCCAGCAGTCGCAAACACAAATGCAATCAATACAGCGAGGCGATTGCCTCTTGTAGTAAAAAAGTCCAACGCAAATTTCATGGCTACTCCGGTTAGAAGTCCAACCCCGAGTGCCAGTGCAATTTCCCAAAAAGGTGTTAAAATGGAGACCAGAATATTGGTCTGTCCACCTGTATTCATTAACACTTGAGCAATCGTAGTCGCAAATCCAAATAAAATAATCGCAACTGCGTCATCCAATGCTACAACACTTAGCAAGGTATCCGTCACGGGACCACTTGCTTTGTACTGCTTAATGACCAGTACAGTTGCTGCTGGAGCTGTGGCTGCAGCAATCGCACCTAACACAATTGCTAAGGGCAACTCGAACCCAGCTAAGACAAGCCCGGCTTGCACAAACAAAACAGCTAAGGTTGCTTCAAAAAGCGCAATCACAACTGGCGTGAGCCCCACTCGTTTAAAATACGATATTTTAAACGAGAGTCCGATTGAAAATGCAATAAAGGCAAGCGCCACATCGGACACCGCACTCATGCTTTCAATCGCTTCTAAAGAAATAAATTTCAAAACAGATGGCCCAATAAGCAGTCCACCTAGTAAAAATCCAGTTACATTTGGCAAGTGTACGTACGTAACCAAACGTCCCACAATCAATCCTGTTAAAATAATAATGGCGGTATTGACAATTATTCCAAACTCCATTTTTTTCCTCCTTTTTTCGTGTTGGCATAACAATTACTTGTTTGTCATGTACTTGGTTTATTTGTCATCAATGGATCGGATGCCGTCTGTAAAGAGTGTCGGCAAACCAAATAAAATACCTGTCTCAGGTTTGGACAAGTCGCCGATTACTTCATGGATTACTTCACGTGCAACCGTTGTTTGTTCTTCATCTAAAATCATAAAGAGTGTCTTGCTATCGGAATGGTTAGATAGGATAATTGGACGCAACGTGGAAATGATTTGGCTGTCTTCCATTCGAGATAATTTCTGATTCATACCTTTTGACGTCAAAACAGTCGCAGATGGAATGCCTCTATCACTCAACGCAACCAGTAAATCGTCTAAATAATTTATTTTATTTAGCACCAAAACAAGCATAATTCTATTCGACATAAATAAATTCCCCCTTTAAAAGATTTAACCTCTACCTTTTACAATACTCCTATATATAAGTGATTACAAATTTTCCTCATTTTTTTATTCTTTTTTCCTCTTCAAACAGGATGAGGGGGGTACGCATATTTTGCTCTAGTCAACTACCTAAACGGAGGAATACACATGAAAAAAACAACTAAAACGGTCCTCCTAGGAGGACCACTCGTCTTGTCTGCTTTTTTATTTGGTGCAGCTACCTACTTTTATGCCAAAGCTATCAAACGTGGCACGCAAGTTGACCTACATAGCGAACCACCTGGACTATCCGTACCGATAACTCAAGAAGAAGACGCCTTCCTTCAAGAGTCAGAGTCTTGGTGGAAGACGTCGGTTCCAGAAGAACGGATGTTGACTTCTTTAGATGGACTTATTTTAAAAGCAGATTACCTTGAGCACGTAGAGCCATCTTCCAAAGCAGTGATTTTGTTTCACGGATTTCGCCAAACACGAGCAGATATGGGGCGGTATGCAAAAATGTATGCAGATGCTGGGTATCACGTTCTTTTGCCAGATGCACGCGGACATGGGGACAGTGAAGGGACATACATTGGGTATGGCTGGGATGACCGATTGGATGTACTGGGATGGAGCAAACAGCTGATTCATGAAAAAAAGATAGACCACATTGTCTGGCACGGCCACTCCATGGGCGCCGCAACAGTCTTGCTTGCCAGTAGCGAAACACTACCGCCGGAAATAAAAGCAGTGATTGCGGATAGTTCCTATAGTAGCGTTCAAGCAGAATTGGCCCACCAATTAAACCATATGTATCACTTGCCTCCTTTTCCTTTGGTTAGACTCACTAGTATGCTCGCAAAAGTACGCGTTGGATGGAGTTTTAAAGAGGCCAATATTGTGTTGCATATCCAAAAAAGCATTGTTCCAACCTTTTTGATTCACGGAATGCGCGATGAACTTGTGCCTGTGGCCATGTCCAACGAGCTATTTCATGCGTTAGGTGGACAAAAAGAACTATGGCTTGTCCCAAAAACAGGCCACATAAAAGCTTTTAACCAATATCCATTTGAATTTAAAAAACGCGTGTTTCATTTTTTGGCGCACATCCTTTAAGTAAATGTACCTGTCTCCTCTAGTGTCCTCGTTCTATTGAATGCTCTTTTATCTTAATATGTACTCTCTACCATGCGCAGAAACATTTTAATTCTAGAGCGTATATCCCAAATTCCAAAACCGACTGACTTTGTACAGTCGGTTTTGTGCCTTTCTTATATCTTTCTTATATTTTTTTATATTGTAATGTTTTTTTAATCTGTTTATACTAATAAAATCATTTGTTTTTAAAAAAGGAGGAGCACGATGGACTTTATTCGTCTTATTGGTATCGTTATTATTGTGATTGGATTTGTGTTAAAACTAGATACGATTGCTGTAGTTCTGTTAGCAGGACTCGCCACCGCACTTGTATCCGGAATTTCATTGGTGGAATTTTTAGCTCTTTTAGGAAATGCGTTTGTCTCCAATCGGTTGGTGACCATCTTTTTCTTAACCCTTCCGATGATTGGGTTGGCAGAACGGTTTGGTTTGCGTCAACAAGCCACACGCATCATCTCACGCATCAAGCAACTGACACCCGGTCGCTTTTTGTCTTTATACATGGTTATTCGTGAATTAGCAGGATTTTTTGGGATTCGTATACAAGGACACCCTCAATTTGTTCGTCCGTTAGTTGAACCGATGGCGCAAGCCTCTGCGGTGAGTGAATTTGGCGACCTTGATCAAGAAGATCAAGAAAAACTAAAAGCACGCTCGGCTGCAATGGAAAATATCGGAAATTTTTATGCTCAAAATACCTTTATTGCGGCTGCAGGGGTATTGTTGATTTCTGGAACACTGGAATCGCTTGGCTACAAGGCACTTGAAGTAGACATCATCAAAGCATCTATTCCAATTGCCCTTATTGCCCTTTTGTTGGTTGTCCTCTCGAACTACTGGATGGACAAAAAACTACAACGAAAATACGCACAACAAAAAACCAAAGCATCTTCTACTAAAGGAGGCACACAGTAATGGAAAAATTTGTGCCGCAATTATTGGAATTCTTTTTTATCATCACCGCATTATTGATGGCCTATACAGGTATCAAAGTACTTATGGACAAAAATCATCCTGCTCGGCTAGGAACGTCTCTTTTTTGGATTTTGTTAGCGATCACCTTTGGAGTTGGCCCACGCTTGCCTGCAGAGGTGAACGGCGGACTTGTGATGATTATGGGTGCGCTCACCTTGTTCAAACAAGTCAAAACAGGTGATTTGTCCCTCGCAACAGAAGAAGAATCTATGGCTCATAGCAACAAAATAGGCAATGCTATTTTTATTCCCGTAATCGCATTAGCCGTAGTTGCCATTTTGATTGCACAATTTACACCTCTTGGTGGACAAGTAGGAATCGGGATTGCATCCATTACGTCTCTCTTGATCGCAATGGCTGTGACAAAAGCATCACCAAAACTTGCTTTGGATGAAGGCGACCGCATGAATCGTCAAGTCGGAACGGTGGGCATTTTGCCACAACTCTTAACTGCGTTAGGGGTTATCTTTACCGCTGCAGGAGTCGGCGATGTAATTGCCAATATGATTTCAACGGTTGTCCCACAAGGAAACCGACTAGCAGGTGTTATTGCGTATGTCCTTGGCATGGTATTCTTTACAATGATCATGGGCAATGGCTTTGCGGCGTTTACCGTCATTACCGCTGGGGTTGGTGTCCCTTTTGTTATTGCGCAAGGAGCAAACCCTGTTATCGCAGGTGCCTTAGCTTTAACCGCTGGGTATTGTGGAACGTTGATGACGCCTATGGCCGCCAACTTCAACGCTTTGCCAGTTGCTTTGCTAGAAATTAAAAACCCAAATGACGTCATCAAGGAACAAGTGCCATTTGCGTTGGCGATGATTGTCATCCATATTGGACTTATGTATTTCTGGGCATTTTAAGCATCAAGAAAGGAAGAACAAAACATGAAGATTTTAGTTTCTGCATTTGATCCATTTGGAGGAGAAGCCCTCAACCCTGCCTTGGAAGCGGTCAAGCTGCTTCCTTCTACGCTTGCGGGCGCAGAGATTGACACGGTTGAAATTCCTACTGTGTTTCATACATCCGCAGATGTGTTAAAGAAAAAAATAAAAGAAGTTAATCCAGACGTTGTCTTTTGTATTGGACAAGCCGGCGGACGGTTTGCGTTAACTCCAGAACGTGTCGCTATCAATGTGGACGATGCCCGTATTCCAGATAACGAAGGCAACCAGCCGATTGACATACCGATTCAACCTGATGGAGAAACAGCTTACTTTACCCAGTTGCCTGTAAAAGCAATGGTTGAAAGCATGAAGAAGGCTGGTCTGCCAGCAAGTGTCTCCAATTCTGCAGGAACCTTTGTCTGCAACCACATTATGTACCAAGTTCTCTACATGATTGATCGTGAATTTCCAGATATGCTTGGAGGATTTATGCACGTTCCCTACATTCCACAACAAGTCACCGATAAACCGTCACAACCTTCAATGAGTCTCCAAGACATCGCGAGAGGGATTGAAGCAGCAATTGAAGCCATTGTGCACTATGGAAAACAAGATTTAAAACAAGTGGGCGGAACAATTCACTAAGGTATTTCTAATAAGGTTTTTTAATCCTTTTTTATAGACTGTCAAGTATCAACACTGTCAAGCTCT
>CAYZZA010000046.1:8113-9418 GCA_964482685.1 uncultured Carnobacteriaceae bacterium | reverse complement strand
CATCTAATGAGGCCTTTATGGATGAGGTGTTGCACTTAATTTGACAATCTATCATATGTATTGTTTGAAAGGAATGTATGTATGCAAAAACTAAAAAAATGGTCATGGTCTCTCCTTATCCTAGCGTTAGCTGGGTGCGGCATTACCCAACCCACACAAGCACCGTCTTCTACAACAGATGAGTCTGCTGCCTCTACGTCTACAAGTAGTGAAGATCCAGCAACTGATTTGCCTGAAGAAAGTGATGTACTCTCTTTTGTGGCGGTGGGAGACAACCTTATCCACAGTCAAATCTACGATGAATCCAAATTGCCAGATGGAACGTATGATTTTTCCCCTCGTTATGCGTTGCTCGCACCAGATATTGAAGCGGCTGATTTGGCCTATGTCAACCAAGAATCCATTCTTGGTGGCGATGACCTTGGGTTTTCGACCTACCCTGCTTTTAACACGCCAAGCGATATGGCCGGGCAGCTTGCGGATATGGGGTTTAACCTCGTGAGCATCGCCAACAACCACACACTGGATAAAGGCATTCAAGGAGTGAGAAACACCCTTTCTATTTGGGAAGAGCATTCAAACGATGTCTTAGTGACCGGCGCCTTCGACAGCCAAGAAGCTCGCGACGCCATTCCAACTGTTGAGATGGGCGGCATCACTTTTTCTTTTCTCGCCTATACATACGGCACCAACGGCATCCAAGCCGATGTTCCGTATCGCCTCAATTATTTTAGCGAAGAGCGCGTGACCCAAGATGTTCAACGCGCAAAAGAACAAAGTGATTTTGTGATTGTCTCTGCGCACTGGGGCGATGAATATGCTCAAGAACCCAATGACTTCCAAAAATCTTACGCTCAACTCTTAGCGGATTTAGGCGTTGATGTGGTTATTGGTGCGCATTCACACACCATCCAACCGATTGAGTGGGTTCAAGGAAAAGACGGCTCTGAAACGCTGGTTCTCTATTCACTTGGCAACTTCCTTGCTTCTACGCCAAACGATGTGGCTTTGTTAGGTGGCATGGTGAACTTCGACATTCAAAAATCTGATTTAACCATTGAGAACGTCCGTTTTGAACCTCTTGTTATCCATTATGAAGCAAGTGTCCCTTCAGATATTTATACACGTGAGTCATTTTATGTCACCAAATTAAAAAATTATACAGAAGAAGAAGCTAGGGCTCATGGACTAAATGGGTATGAAAACCATACCGTATCGATTGATCGATTCCATCAATGGGTCGACACCATTGTTGATCCTGCGTTTCGTCAGTAAGCAAGACACAAAAAAGAAGGACCGAGGTCC
>CAYZZA010000046.1:0-8103 GCA_964482685.1 uncultured Carnobacteriaceae bacterium | reverse complement strand
TTTTGTGTCTTCTAGTTTGATATATCGCCTTTTGCCTGTGCATCTCTGGGCCTCTATACCCGAATCCTTGGGTACTCCTGCGTTTCTCTATGCACGTATTGCTAGACAGTCGTACATGCTTGCGGACCTTACTCGTTTGTTGCTTTTGGATCCGGCACAACGTCTCCGTTCACAATCACGGTATAAGACATGGTTGCCTTTAGAGAGTTTGTGACCGAACAATATGTGTTGTTGCTTAAGTGAACGGCACGCCATACACGGTCTCCAGGGACATCTCCTTCGATACGCACCGTTAAATGAACGGCGGTGAAATAATGCGGTTGTTCTGCGTTGCGTTCAGCATCTGTTTCCAATTCCATAGAAGTGATCTTGTCTTTGTATGGGCGTAGAATGGTGACCATATCTATCCCCATACAGCCTGCGAGTCCACCCAACACAGCCTCCATTGGGGAGACACCATTTCCTTTTGAGCCATCTTCTGCGCGCACATCCATGTTCATGGTTGCGCCGACAGGTGTTTCCATTACAAATGCCAAACCGTCTGTCCATTTTGTGGTTGTCTTCATATGTTGAACCTCCTGCATCTGATTTTTTTCATGTAAAGCTTGCATCTTTTTTGCGAGCGCATAATTCAAGCGTTTTGAAAATAGGCTCTCCATTGAAACAGCATCGAGACTAATACCTAAAAATTGCGCCCAGCTATGCACTTCTTCTGCGATATCATCATTGAGGTTGATTGTGATTTGCTTTTTTTCTTCCATCTGTTGTCTCCACCCATCCAACTTTCATTTACATTTTCAATTGTTTAGCTTTTTAGAGGGCCAAAAACAAAAAGACCAGGCTTGTTTTTTGTTTTCCTCAGCTTGTTTAAACATCTAGAACAGCCTCTACAAAGTACTCATGTCTTTGTTTGTTCTTCTTGTATTTGGATGAAGTGTTGATCGTATCCATCGCTTTCTTAATACGATTCGACAATACGAGCAAGTTGATGGTTGAGTTTGTCCATTTCAACGAAACGGGCAAAGCGCATCATTTCTTTTCCTTCAACAAATAACAAAAGAACCGGTACCGTAAATACGGTAAACTTGCCGGCTAATTCTGGCAAAGTAGACAAATTGACTTGTATTGTTTTGACGGCTGGATAGTCTTCTAATATGCGCGCGGCCTGCGGCTGCACTCCGTGACAAATTGAACAACTATCTTTATACAAATAGACAAATGCAAATTTTTCTTCTTCAATAAACGTATCTATTTCTTCAATTGTATAAGCTTCATGAAATCCTTCCATACGTGTTCCCCCTTTGTATAAACAGCCAATTCCCTTTTAGTATACCTTATTTTGTACTTTTTAAAAGAAAACATCGAATTCTTCTGGACAATCAAGTCTTCACGTGGGAAAATGTTCTTGGTTTAAAACGGTCCCATAGCTCAGCTGGATAGAGCACACGTTTCCTAAACGTTCGGTCGGAGGTTCAAATCCTCTTGGGATCATCCACCCTTATTAAAAAGAGTCTTCTTCGTTTGTGTAATACGTAGGAGACTCTTTTTATGATGGACTCCTCCATCTGACTCACTTTAGACAATGCTGTTCATCCAACTGTCTTTAGTAGGTGCGTTGTGCACGTTGGTTTTTCTATGCGCGCGTTTACGAGGCTTTTGTTTTCTTTCTTCACGCCTATTCGTGTGCTTAGCTTTATTTAGTTGTTATTATCCACACGTTCGTTCGCATCTGTTTTGCCGCAAACACGGAGGCTTCATCCATGTACTAAGAGTAGGCACTAAGGTGCGCTCCTAGTTGAACGCCTGCTTATCCCAAGGACAAAAGCGAGTCTAATTCGTCTTTGGTCAAGGAAAAATCCCAAACATCGATGTTTTCTTTCAGTCGACCTTTGTTGCTTGTCTTTGGTATTGGCACAATCCCTCGTTCAATCGCAAAGCGTAAAGCAATTTGAGCCGGTGTTTTTTGGTATGTCTGCGCCACCTTGTTCAAAACTGGTAAAGAGTCTACTTGTCCTCGGTTAATCGGACTATAGGCCATCGAGACCACGTGTTCCTGTTGACAAAATTCAAGCAACGCTTGGTTGCTGTTACCTGGGTAGCTAGAAAACTGGTTGACCATTGGCTTAATCGTGCCATACGTAAACAGATGAGTCAAATCCGTTTCGGAAAAATTCGATACTCCAATCGCTTTGATTCGTCCGTCTTGTTGGTACAAGTCTTCCAGTGCCTTCCACGTGTCTAAATTCAGCGCTTGAGTTTCTCCTGGCCAATGAATCAACACAAGGTCTACATACTCTAAACCAAGTGCGCGAAAACTTTTTTCAAACGCTTGTTTTGTTGGGCCATACCCCATATCTGTTTTCCATATTTTGGTGACGATAAACAATTCTTCTCGCGTGTACCCCTTTTCTTTGATCGCGTACCGAATGCCTTCGCCAATTTCTTGTTCGTTTTCATACATCGAGGCCGTATCAAACAAACGGTACCCCGCGTCAATCGCACGTACAGTCATCTCTACTGCTTCTTGTCCGTGCAGTTTATACGTCCCAAACCCAATCGTGGGCATCTTTGTGCCATTTAAAAGTGTATATGTTTCTGTCATGTGCTCCCTCTCCTTTTTCTTCTGTCCGTGAGTCTTCTGTACCTAAAGCGTACCACACCTAAGGTATTTTAAGCATCCTTCTGGGGCTTTTTCTTTTTTGAAAAAAACCTTATCAGGCTGAAAAAAAGGACCTTTCCCATAGAACCTTTCCTTATAGAAGCAGAGAGAATGTAAGAGATAAAGCCCCTACGTAAGATCAAAAAGGCTCACAAAAAGGTAGACACCATCACAAACTGCCTTCCACACAATAAAAAAAGTCCCCTTCACGCCTAACGTGAAGGGGACGCTCTTATGCGTAAAACACTAAATGTTGAAACGAGATTGTATGCAAAATCGTCTCCCGTGTTGGGGATTCTAAAATAAAAGTAGCTTGATTGGCGTTCATGTCAAACAAGTCCTTCAAATTCAGTTTGTTTTTTCGCAACACGCGGTCTAGTGGACAGTCCACTTGTCCATCCGCATTTTGCAACACATCTTCCGGATCAACAGGCAATGTCTGCAGTACCGTATGCTCTTTGTTTTCTATCACATAATAAAAAGAAGCGCGTTCTTCTTCAATATCCAAGCACTTCCCACTCCTTTAGACACTCCGCTTATAGACTGTCTTCTTGATATATTGTTGCTCTTTTGAGTCGTATGTGGCTCGTTTTTACCTTACCTTATTGAAACATCTTGTCTTTTTGTCAAATAGACTAAGCGTCTCAGTTTTGCAACGCATTTTTAGTATAACGTACTTCATTTAAAAAACCTGTGGATAGATTCCAACAAAAGAATGTCCATCCTATGAACAGATCAGACAATCGTCTTGGTTCCACTGGATACCCCATGTATTTGCTCTTTTTTCTTTTCCACCACATAATCGCGGCTTAATAAAGCCAGAGAATACACCACTTTTTTATTGGTATGGGTAACAGCTAAAGCCATGAGTTCTGCTAGTCCAATATCGTGTTTCAGTATGTAGTTCACAATGGACTGGCGTACATGTTGGTTTTGAGTAATGGTGGAATCACATCTTAACACATCGAGTAGCTGAAGCATTTGAATGTTGTTGCTTGTGAGTTCCACCATAGGCGCCACCACTTTAATGCCCAGAATCGAGGTGTCAATTTGACGGCGCCAAAAATTAGACACCACCTCACGTTGTTCAGGCGGTCCTACTTCGCCTCCGCGCAAACGGAGACATAAGTCATGCGTATAGTAACCAAACTTTTCTCCTTTGTAATTTTCAATAAAAAGACGCGTAATCAAGCTGGACTGGTTGATCTGAAGAATGTCTTCACTTGTTCGGTAATAAATTCCCGTATCGTACCGTTTGAATGTCTCCTCTTTTTGAACCAAGCGGTTCAAAATGACATAAGCATTTTGCCGAAGCTTCCTCTCTTCTGTCTCGGTATAGACGTCCGGCAAATGATAGTCAATAATATCCGAAACAAGAAGTGCTTCTCCCGGAACTTGCTCGTGGACAAATTTGTAAATCTGCTTGGATAAGCTCATTGTATAACGCCCTTTCTTGTGATAGTTTTCACTTTAATTATATGTGTTATTTATTTGTAACTCAATCGTTCAACCTTGTAATTATTCAGTTATGGTTAAAAAAAAGCCCCCCTATGCTACACGAAAGCATACATGCAGCTCAGGGGGAATGCATAAACATTCTCTTTAGTGTTACAATCTACATTATTTAAGATATTGCCACGAAGCGGGCTAGTAGAAAAGAGGAGAACGAGAAAAAAAGAGAGCGGGGAGTTTGTGCGCGTACGTTGAAAGAAGTGCTCAATCCGTCAAGAATCGCCGCAAAGGGACCCTAGAGATAGATTCTAGTCGCAGATTTCTATCATCACTAGCTATAGGTCTTTTCGTACAGAAAAATGGCGGAATAGAGGTACGTGTCTTTTTCCGATAGCACTCTACAACTCTACAGTAGAAACACTCTCTGGACGTAGACCCATAGACTACGTATTGTACAATTGTTAGTACCGTATCTTCTATATTGTGTCCATCACATGGTGTTCGCGCCAAGGCTACGGACGCGTTTGTCTTTGGTAGACAAAACCGACTACTTGTAAAATAACAATAGGCATCATTGCAACAAGTGCAATCATGCCAAAACCATCGCGGATGATATTCGCAGATGGCAATGCTCCGGCTGCACCTTGAACAAAAGCTAAAATAAATGTGGCGGCAATGGGGCCTGAGGCTACACTGCCAGCGTCAAAAGCCATCCCTGTAAATACTTTTGGGACGACAAAACTTAACATTAATGCAACAGTGTATCCTGGAACAATAAAATGCCACAATTCCAATCCTGGCACGAGCATACGCAAAACCGATCCCACCACAGCAAGTCCCACTCCAAGCGACAAAGATGGAAGAATTAAGCTTCGTTTAATCGCCCCACCCGTCACATCTTCAATTTGTCTCACCAATACACTCACGGCTGGTTCGGCCAGGATGGTGACCACTCCTAAGACAAAGGAGAACACCAGCAACACAAACACGTTCCCTTGTTCAGCTAGTTGCGTACCCAAAGCCGTGCCTACTTCCATAAAGCCTGCATTGACTCCCGTTAAAAAGAGGATCAAGCCCGTAAACGTGTACAAAAGTCCCAAAATGAGCCGGCGCTTTTTTTGTTGACTGAGTCTTGTGGTAGCGTGTTGAAAAAAATAAAAAATCACCACCAGCGGCAACAAAGCACGCAAAGACCCCCCTGCGACTTTTGTGAGTTCAGACACATATACCTCAACAAGCGAACCGGCTTGAGCTGCTGTTTGTGGCAATGTTCCACTCAACGGCTCGGTGGGCGAGAGAACATTTAACAACAGCGCACTCAACACCGCTCCACTCGAAGCAATCCCCACTAAACCAAAACTTTCTTCTTCCGATTGTTTGCTGCCCTTTTTTAATGACGCGATTCCAGTGGATAATGAAAGGAAAAATGGAACCGCTAACGCACCGGTTGTGGCGCCGGAGGCATCAAACCCAATAGAGAAAAATTCTGTTGAGGAAAAAATAGCTAGCGCAAAAATAACCCCAAATATCCCAAACAAAATCGGGATAATAGGCCAGCTGTATAAGCTTCTTAAGATAGCCAACGTAAAAGTAAACGCCACTCCAGCAGCTACGACAATCAGCAACATCTGAGCCGAAAGAGCCCCACTTGTTACCGCTTCGATTTGATTGGCTAACACGCCTAACGAAGGTTCTGCTGCCGAGGTAAAAAACCCGAGACTAATGCTTACGATAAGTGCGACCCATAACTTGTTGCTTTTAATGATGCCCTTGCCTAAGTATTCGGCCATCGGGGTAATGCTCAAATCGACTCCGATTAAAAAAACGGTGAGTCCAACCATGACAAACAACGAGCCCCATACAAACGCCCATAGAATGTCTTTTTCTAAAGGAACAAAGGTAACACTCATCAAAAAAACAAGCACGACGATGGGAAGAACCGAACGAACAACTTCTTTTGCTTTTTGAGAGAATGCGTTCAATAAGACTCCGCCTTTCTACCATTCAGGTCGACAATGATCCGTTTCCAACGAGACTGTCTCCTTTATTTTCTACTCTTTTGAAACATAGACACCCATAAGGTACAGACACCTACTCTCTGATGCCTCTTGTGTCGGTCACATCCATTTGAAACAAAATCCCGCTATTGGGTTGGTCTAATTGCAGTGATTGATTGATTTCTGCTGCAATGTTTTCTGCTTGATCGTGCTTAGCTAAAATCAACACCACATCTTTTTCCGGTTCAATATCCATTTGAAAAAAGCGAGTCGTCTCCTCCGCACCTGACCCACGTGCGTGAATGACCGTACCACCTGTTGACCCAGCTTTTGCTGCAGCCGCAAGAACGTCTTCAGACTTCCCCCGTTCCACAATAACAAAAATAGCTTGATGCATCTGTTTTCTCTCCTTTTCTTGAGGACTTGTCTCTAAGTTTGCTTCTTTAATCCCAAGAACCGCACTCAGGGGCAACGTAAAGGCAATGCCATGATGAGGCTTATCCAGTTGAAAGCTCTCCGTCAATGTATCAAGAGCGGTTGCCACTACTTCTTTTGTAGAAATAAAAAACAGACATTCTTTTCGTGACTCTTCAACACCAAAAAAACGCAGCACAGGATTTTGGGAAGAGCCATATCCATAGAAGACAGTGCCTCCTTGCAAGCCTTCTTTCTTGGCTTTTTTTAACACTTGACTGCCCAAAGTGTCTTGGACAATCAAACAAAGTGCTTCATAGTGCATGTATACCCTCCTTTTGTATCCTACGCGCTAAAAGACCCATTTTCGTTGTTCCGTAAAGGAGATGGTTAGCCACAATATGCCTGTTTCTTCTAACACATCTGCAATTTCTTGGCGAATGGCGTCTTGTTGCGCAATGCTTTCAATAGGTGTTGTGCTCGAAACCACAAAATCAATTTCCAATCGAAGTGTCCGACCTACTCGAGTGAACCGAATCACAGCGTCCGCCATTTCATAGTCTTCTTGAATCGCCTTTACTTTCTTCTCTAAACGTGGAAAAGCTTCGTCTTTTGGTTTTTTTCCTACCAATTGCCGCAACGCATGTCGAATTTCTTTGATGGGGACTGGCATAAAAATAGCTGTGACCAGTAAGACCATCATAGAGTCAGCATACGGAACAAAAGACGGAAACAACGAGAAGCGCTGAAGAATAACCGTCAGTAAAAAGCCTGAAAAGACACCTAAACTAATTAAAGTATCCACGGCCCATTGATTTTTTTCTGCATCAATTAGTGGGGAAGGATTTTGTGTGTTGTTCTTTTTCAATAAGTCGTACACAACATAACACCCTACTGTAGACAAGAATGAATACACAAACCCCACGCCAAACGGGATGATGCGCCCACCTGATCGTACGACCATTAAGGCCGAAAAAAAGGATTGAACAATCAACAGCGTCAATACAATGTATTTGACTATGACCACAAGTGGTTCGATGCTGCCTTTTCCAAAAGGATAGGCTTTTGTATCTTCTTTGTTGATAAACCCAATCGCAAAAAATGAAAAACTAGACAACAAAACACTCACAAAAGAGTACATGCCATCAAATAAAACCATTTGAGAGTGGGTCCAAACCCCAACCCCAATTCCAACAACCGAAAAAGCAACGGCACTCCATAAGGAGATTTTCATCAATCGTTCTTCACTTAACTCTCGTGCTACTTTCATTTTATACCCTACCTTACGCCACATGCTTGTTTGAGAAACAAGAGCACGTTTCTTTTTGATGTTTCAAGTGTCTCGACTGGATGGCAAGCAAAGACATGGACAGTTGCTGCTTGTTCCAGTGTCCCTACAACCAAACGTGCCAGTTGTATAGACTCCATCGGCACAGAAGACTCTTCGAGCTGTCTACCTATCCATTCGTAATAAGGATGATACACCTTTTCAAACTGATCAAATGAACCCTTTAACATCATGCTTGTATGAACTACACACCGAATAAATTCGGTGGTTTCTAGGAACAACATTGCGACAGG
>CAYZZA010000045.1:0-10137 GCA_964482685.1 uncultured Carnobacteriaceae bacterium | reverse complement strand
ACAAAAAATTCTTCTGCGATTTAGAGGAGGTCTCTCAATTTTATTATTGCTTCATTTATATTCGTTTGTAGAAAAGAAAAACAAGCAGCCTCCCAAATGGAACTGCTTGCTACATCAGAGTCCTTCAGGTTGCCTGATTCTGTCTCTTTCCTTATCTGTTTTCTTCTACAACATCGTCTAACCTTACTTTAAAAAACTCTCCTCGTTCTAGCGCTACATGCCCCGATTGGTAAGGTCTACCTTCTACTGTTAGCGACACTTCTTCCACTCCAAAATACGTGCCCAATGTGTTGACCAAACTTTGCAAAATTTGCGTTTCAAGAAATGCTCCCGCGTTCATCTCATCAATTAATTGACGTGTAAAGTCTGCATACACCCGTCCATCTTTATTCAAATAGAAGCTATTGAGGACTGTGCTAGGGGACAATACAGAGACCAAGTCTCCTGGAACATCTTTATACGCTTTTGCGAGCACTTTTTTTGTTTCATCATTGGTGTTCATGGAAACTTCTTTATTTGTGGCCACAATGCGCTCATTTTCAAAATCAGGATAGAAAAAACGAATCTGATGCACGTAAGGCTGTTCTTTGATTTCTTTTAGTTCAGTCACAATCTCCATTGCTTCTGACTCTTCTGTTTCCTTGTCTTGGTAGACACTCTTCACAAGCCCAATGTCGGGAGCGTAGTACATTGTTTCTGTGGCCAAGTTATTGTCAAATTCTGTGGTCACTTCTAAGGCTGTAAACTCTCCGTAAGGAGTAACAACAGGAACATCTAGACCGGTGATGGTTTTTGTTCGCCCTTCTGGAAGGTCCCACGAGTGACCTATCTCAAATGGAGCTTGTAAGAGGATTTCTTGTACCGTATCTGATTTTTTTAGCATATTTTCACGGTAATACACTTCTCCTTCATGAAAGAGAACTGCAATCTGATCGTCTTGCAATTCAATGACCTCAGCTACAGTCGTCCCATCATTAGGACGTCGGTATTGCTTACGCGTGTTCGAAGAATAGTCCGTGTATTCCTTAAATCCCGCGTATTCCATACCAGAACCTTCATACTCATACAACAAATTGTCAGTATTTGGAAAAAAGTCTTCTATTTTATATGCAGATTCTTCTTCTCCTGTTGACGAAGCGCTAGTGTCGGATGATACTTCAGACGTTGAGACGGATGAATCCACATTTGCTGTATCGGTTGAGTCTGTGTTGGGTGTGCTACATGCAACAAGCCCCAATGAAACAAGCAAGATTGCTTGAACAATTGTTCTTTTTGAACTTTTCATCTTACACCCTCCTTTTAATTTTGTACACTTTTTTTCTACCACGTTTGCTTTAGGAAAAGATCTTCTGCAGATAGGAAAGTCAAAACAACGTAGTATCCCAACTATTTCTGGGACTTTTTGTCTGAACCCCCCTTTTCTTTCCCCCATTTTCACTAGTATATCACGTTAAAACCTCTGTTTAATACGGAACTTCTTTTTCGCTTCGTAGCGTTCGGGACACGTCCCTTCTATTTTTTAAAAAACAAACAAAAACAGAACCTATCTACTATTATCGATAGATTCTGTTTCATTTTTCTACTCCACAACTTTTGTTTGAAAGCACCGAACCATATGTTCAATCATTGGATCACCTAAGTCTGTAAATGTGGCTGCTCCTTTTCGATGGATTACTGTTTTGAAGCCTTCAGCATCCGCACCTGCGATGGTTAGGAAGTCACAAATATCCGTACAAACACCTGTCACATGTACCGTCTCAATGCCCATGTGACGCAAGTCTTTTGCTAAATTTGTTTCAAAAAAAGCATTGTAATTGGCTTTTGGGAGGTAACGCACAAGTGGATTGTCTTTGTTTTTTTGGTACCACTCATATAACTCACCGTACAGTTCTTGTCCTTTTGTGTCTACTACGTTGTGTTCTGGCCACAACTCAAAATGAGGATCATTGGGTTGATGCGCATCCATTGAGACTACTACAGGTTGTCCCTTTTCGAGAAATTGGTCCGCTACTTGAACAATATACGGAACAATCTCTTGAGCCGGTTTGCCTGCCGTTAAAGGACCATCATCGGCCACAAAATCATTACTCATATCCACAATTAACAATACTTCTTTCATTATTTGCACTCTCCCCGTTCGGCTTTATTGTTAGAAACTCATCCACACCATTTGTTTAGCTCTGCCCAGTTACAACTCTGACTGAATCAGTCTTTGTTGCGATACTAACACTTTCATTCAAAGTAGTTTCAATATCTATATTAGGTAGATTACACCTTTTTAGATAATTTATACACATAGTATACCAATTATTTTTATTCTACACGACTTAAGTGGATTCGCAACTCTTCCAAAATAAATTCCCGCTTACATATGTTGTCTGCATACTACTTTCTTTTAGGGTAAGTTCATTCTTTAGACTTTTCTATACTCATTCTTGGTAATTCTGTGACACTAAACAATAGATTGTTCGTCACACTGTTAGATAAAAGTTTTCTTTTTATGCCCCACGCTAAAAAACTTCAAAAAAACACCCTGCTTGTCGCACCAGGTACATGATAACAACCAGTAGGGTATTTATATCATTTGTTGAACTATAAAATTATTTGACTCGTGTTTTTTAATCGTAGCCGATAAATTGACCTGTCTGAGCGTTAATCCGAACATCATCACTTTGAGTGCTGCCTTCTACATCAATTTCATAATAGGTGACGCCGTTTTTGCTATCCAATGTCCATTCTTTTGCGTACCCGCTTCCTACTTCAGCAAGTGCAGCTCGCATGGCTTCTTGCGGAGAAACTAGTCCCACTAGATCCAGTACATCTTCGTCACGTATATCTAGTGCATCTTTTTCCTCTTCTGCTTTGATGATTTCTCCTGTCATAGCATCCATCTTCAGTTCCACTTCTTTCATCGGAACATGCCCTTCTATTTCATATACGTAGGTCTTTTGATTCGTATCGAACGCAATCGAGGTGATGTTCGCATCCGCAAACCGCTCATTGAATACATCGATTGCATCCTGAACGCTTTGATCAAACTCCATGTTTTCAATCCCTTTGGATTCTGATACAGAAGGATTGGTGGTGTCTGTCATGGTGGAGGTTTCGGTCGTCGTCTCTACATCTGGTGAATCAGGCGTTTCTACTGTCCCATCGTTTCCACAAGCCATTAGTGTCATCACAGAGGCTAGAGTAACAAAAGCAAGCGTTCCTTTTTTGAGTGTCATAATGTCTCGTTCTCCTTTTTTATTTTGTGTCCTTAGGTCAAATGCTATTCATATGCATCTTTTTGGTTTATCATTACTATAAAGGTTCTAACTCAAAAATGTAAGTCACAGCACTTGTTTCTTCCTCAAGACTCCTTTTTCATAAAAAATAGAATGATTTTCTTTCTGCGCATTTGCTCATGTATAAGTGTTTTCTAGATTCATGTATGGTCCTCAGTTAAAAAATACACGTGAACAAGATAAATTAGACCCTTTTTCTGGAGAGAGTTAACATGAACAGACTTTTTTTGAGTCCACTCACTGATTTATTACATGAGCAAGCATGCGCGGTATCTTTGCACCTCCCCTACAAGTTGCTTGTAGGCGCCAACTATTCAGTGCTGTGTCTTGAGAAGGTTGGTGAGTTGGTTGCCGGCTAGACGAACATATACGAAACGAGGGACAGTTAAAGTGAAACAATTGATACAGTGGACTGAACAAATCCAAAACAGTGGACCCAATTCATGGATTGGACCTCTTCTAGGCATCTCCATTATTTTATTGATTCGTTTCGGGCTTCATTTTCTTTTCCAAAAAAAGAGCCCACACAAGCGGGCTCGTTTATTTTTAAATACAATCGCAAATTGGGTTACTTTATTTGTTTTATTTGTCTATTTTTTTACATATTTTTCAAAAAAATCTTTTCTCTATCAAACCTTATTTGTTTTTGGAGATACAAACATTACCCTTATTCTGATTGTAACCATTTTATTTTCTGTTATCTTGGCTGTAAAGTTTTCAAAAGCCATTCGAGAATACATCTTGCCTATTTTCTATGACAAATACGAAGTCGATAGAGGTTTACGCGCTTCGATCAATACTTTTTTGAATTATTTCATCATTTCCATCACGACGCTAGTCTCTTTGTCTTCCATAGGTTTTAATTTAAATAGCTTGACCGTCTTTACGAGTGTGCTTGGAGTTGGATTAGGATTTGGGTTAAAAAATGTTATGGCCAACTTCATTTCAGGTTTGATTATTCTTTTCGCACGTCCCATCCGAGTTGGAGACAGTGTGGTGATTGATGACAGCATTACCTATGTTGAAGAAATAAAAATTCGAGCTACCGTTGTACGTACACGTGCAAATGAACGAATGATTATTCCAAACTCATACTTTTTAGAGGAAAAAATTGTTAACCGATCGTATACAAATACTCGGTTGCGCATTCCTGTCGCAATTGAAGTAGCGTACGACAGTGATGTTGAACTTGTGAAAGAAACCTTGTATGCTTCTGTGTATGAATTAAAAAAAGAGTCATGGCCAAATATTCTTGATCACCCACAACCGTATATCTTTTTTGATAAATTTGGGGATTCCGGTCTCCAATTTAGTGTCTGGTTTTGGATTGAAACGCCTACGGATGAAAGTGAATTCAAAATCCCAAGTGACCTACGTTTTAAAATCCTAAAAAAGTTTGCGGAGCATCAAATCTCCATGCCTTTCCCACAACGAGAAATTCGCATTCTTCCTCCTACGAAAGAGTAAAAAAACGCACTTTTTATATGCTCAACCGATACGTATGTAAGTCTAACTTAGATATGCACAATCGATGGAACTGGCAAGTTTTTAAAGCGGTCACGTCAAGAATGACACGCCACTTTCTAAATCGCTGTTCTAGCCAAAAAAAGACAGATAAAAAAAGAAAGGATTTATTCTTATGCATAAACTGATTCACGTACACGATACTATGCAAACAACGACCTATACCCTTACAGAAGAAATGGGCCAAAATTTTGACCCAGAGTTCAAACCAGAGCTCACTCCAAAAGAAATGCTTGCACTAGGAGTGTTTGGTGGGAAATACATGACCGATTGCACAGATGAATTCCCAGCTGATTGGTTTGAGCACGCAAAATTATCCCCTAAAAAGAAAGATGTTTCACTCAATTATTTCAAAGTGGATGCTTCTCAGTCTTTACAAACGTGGCGTGAAAAAGGATGGATTCATGAGGCCGACCCCAGAGGATGGTTTCAGTGGTACTGTCGGTATTATTATGGACGTCGTCTACCGGATGAAGACCAACGACAAATCAAGCGCTGGAAAGCCATCACTCGTCACATTGGTGCCATCAAGAAAAACTGTGGAGAAATGGAACTCACCTGTCGCCCTAGGCAACGGCAAGCTGTCTTGCACTGGGCATATGACAGTCGAAACATTTGAGGCTACATCCTCTACTTATGAAAGGAGTCTATCTATGCCTGATTTTGTTAATGAGAACACTATGATGTGGATCTTTACGATTTTCCCATTTTTCACTGTTATTCTATCTTTTATTGCACAGCTGCTCATCAAAAAAAAGGGACCCATTGTCTTGGCTGTCTTTCTTTTCTACGTGCTGCTAACATTTACGGTTTTCAATTCGTCCTTTTTCATGTGGAGTATTGGCTACGCTGGAATTGCGTTGCTTGGAACGCTGCTGGCTGACTTAGTCCTCAAATCAAAAGATCGCTTTTTAAAATAAAAGTCTTTAATTTTTTTCAACTTTTCTAATCATTTGGCTTTCAAAAGTTCGCCTTTAAAAGCGAACTTTTTTGTTTATGAAAATACATTCATTCGTCTTTCTGTCCTAAAAACCATTGCTTCCTCTCTTTTTTTGTGTTAAATTTACGCTAATACAAACAAAAAGGATGGATGACATGTTAAACACGAACGTCACTGACAAGTTCATTAAGAATATGCCTAAAGCAGAACTTCATTTACATTTAGAAGGCACACTTGAACCTGACTTAAAACTAAAATTAGCCAAGCGCAATGACATCGATCTTGGAATGGAAACAGTTCAAGAAATCAAAGACACGTACCAATTTGATTCGTTGCCTTCTTTCTTGGAAGTCTATTACAGTGGAATGAATGTTTTGCAAACAGAAGAAGATTTTTATGAACTAGCAATGGCGTACTTTCACAAGGCCAAAGAACACAATGTACGCTATGCTGAAGTATTCTTTGACCCACAAGCCCACACATCACGCGGAATCTCCTTTGAAACCGTTTTTAACGGCTACTACCGTGCGGTGCAAGAAAGTCCCTCAATCGGGGTCGAATCCGGACTAATCATGTGCTTCCTTCGCGATTTTTCTGAAGAATCTGCCATCGAAACTTTGCAACAAGCTCTTCCATACAAAGACAAAATTTTGGGTGTCGGTCTAGACTCTGACGAACAAGGAAACCCTCCTTTAAAATTTAAAACTGTTTTTAAGCAAGCTGAAGAAGAAGGATTCCGCTTGACCATGCACTGTGACATTGACCAAGAAAATTCCATCGAACATATTCGTCAAGTATTAATGGATATTGGGGTTGAACGAATTGACCATGGTACCAACATTGTCGAAGATCAAACACTTGTCGATTACGTAATTGAACACAACATTGGTCTAACTGCTTGTCCTGTCTCAAATGGTTTTGTTGTAGACGATATGAAAGGCAAAGAAATTGTAGAGTTGCTCGAACAAGGAGTAAAAGTCACCATTAACTCAGATGATCCTGCTTATTTCTTAAGCTATGTATCAGATGACTTAAGCACCCTGGCTAAAGCATATGATTTAACTGCTGCACAAGTCATCCAATTAGTGAAAAATGCTTTCTCAATCGCTTGGATTCCAGACGCACAAAAACAAGGGTATTTAGACGAAGTCGATGCTTATGTGGAGGCGTACATCAACTAAACCAAACTGAACCAACTGTAAAAGTTGAACACCTAAAGCCTTTACCAATCCAAAAAACGTTCGCACATCTCCTGTTACAGGGGCTTTGCGAACGTTTTTGGCTTTAACTCGAGCTAGATATTCTTGTGCTTGCATTTGTGGTGTATTTAAAAAGAAGAACCTGGTTGAGTTAAAAAGGCGCGTTCTTCTGGCGTAGAAATTCTTCCCAGTATATCGTTACGATGCGGGTAGCGTCCGAATCGTTTGATAATAGCGCGATGCTTTTTTTCGTACTCAAATGAATACTCTAATCCAGGTTGGTCAAAATACGTCATGGCTAAATCATGAATCTTGAGAGACTCTGAGTGCATAAATGGCATGTATAAAAAAGCGCGTTGTTCTACCGGCAAGTTTTCGGCATCTTTTGCCTGAACCGCTTCTTGCGCGAGTACCAAAGCCATCCCATCATATTGAAAAGCACGTAGATCCTCTCGGTACATGTTTCGCGAAAATTGATCCAACACAATAATTTCAGCAAGACGTCCTTCAATCGTTGCGCGCCATTCAAAGAGTTCTCCTTGCACAGCTCGTGCATGAAGTGAGCCAAACCGGCGCCTGATGTCTTCATCAAATGCTTCATCTTTTTTAAACCAGTTTTCTGATGGTATTTCATTAAACCAAAAATTTAAAACATCTCTATATGTCATGTTGTATTGCTCCTTTTTAGTTTTGTACGTGTCTTACATGTTGATCATTGTATAAATCTCTTGAATCATCTCTTCTTCCACAGAATCATACGACAGCCGTTCTACTAGATAAGTCGCATGGTCGTAGACCACTTGCTGATTTTCCGACGTCGCTTTTGAAAAAATATGTTGGTATGCTTTCAGAACCCCAATCATGACATAGACATCGGCTTCTCCATAATGAATAATCTGATGAAAACTCTCGCGTAGCATTTGATCCATATCATATGTCTGTCGAAATACACGTCCTGGTTTCGTGTCCTCTTCCATAACAACAAACCCATCTTCCATGGTACTTAACTGGCTCACTAGCATGCCTAATTGGTGGATACAAAATATCCCGGTATTGGGGTCATTGATTCCTGGCGACAAGGACTTGAGGGCCACTTCTACTATCTTTTGAATGGAAAAACTAAAATCTTGCGTTTCCGTTCTACGTGGTCCAAGAAGAACTGTTTGTTGGATTTCATGCAGTATCTTTTCTGATTCAGCTTGATCCTGCCTACTTGCATATTCGCCAAGAGACATGGCATTTGTAACGAACTCTCCCATTCTCTTTCCAAATCGTATGTCTATTTCATAGTGTTGTGCAATAGAGAACATTTTTTCAAAATCGATTTGTTGGATATAGCCACTTTGTGGACTCACTATTCGCTTTGCGCCAACTGGATGCATCTTGTTTTCATTTGTAATACGTGGAAAAGTACTCATTTTATCTGTGTATGTCGCAATATCTTCGTGGGCATGCTCATACAGACGCTCAATCAGATTGCTGGCTTGGATGTGCTTGCCTACACTGTTGATAAACAAAATAAAGTTAAACAAGCCTACGATAATGTATACTACCCCAATCGTACCTGAGAAAACGGGCCTAGCCAAATTGTCTTCACGAATAAACAAAATACAAATAATACTGTAAATAAAACCACTCACAAATATTCCAAACGATTTCATGGTTTGTTTATTAGATAAAAAATTTTCCACCACTCGTGGCGAAAACTCGCTCATGTATAAACTCAACACCACCATTGTAGTCGAAAAAGTAAAGGTTGTGATGCTAATAAACGCACTTGAGGTAATATCTAACACTGATTTTGCTCGACTTGTACTGGTTAACAAAAAAGAGGGAAAATATGGGCCAATATTGCCAATGTATCCATTGTCGATGACACTTACCCCCACTGCAAGTACCACTGCAATCAAGCTATAAAAGACCGGATAAATCCAAATACTCGTTTTGATTTTTTCAATCCATTGAGCTACCTTCATCGGTGTCGTCCTTCCATTCTTCTTTCGTACGTGTATGGTATTTTCTATTTTACTGACTTTTTATTTAAAAAGACACTCATATGATGTCGTATATCTTTACAATGGCAAAAACACCTTCTGTTTTAAAGAAAGTGTTTTTCCCGGATCTACAACTATTATGTAGAGAGTAGCCATTTGAAAGGCTCTCTTATTTCATTGTTTAATCAAGCGAGTAGTCAAGTGCGGGACCTGCTGGCACAATCCCAGTTGGATTAATGGTATCATGGCTTCTAAAATAGTGTCCTTTAATGTGTGCCATATTTACCGTTTCAGCAACTCCAGGAACATGATACAACTCCTTTGTGTAGCGCCAAATATTCTTGTAGTCGACAATTCGTTTAAGATTGCATTTAAAATGATTGTAATAGACGCTATCAAATCGAATCAGAGTGGTAAACAAGCGCCAATCTGCTTCGGTCAATTCCGTGCCTGTAAGATAAGATTGTTTGGAAAGAAGATCTTCTATTTCGTCTAATGCATCAAAGAGGGACTTTACTTCTTCTACATAAACAGATTGCTCTGTTGCAAATCCTGCTTTGTACACGCCATTGTTGATTTTGTCATAGACTGTCTCGTTGATACTATCAATGTCAGGACGAAGTGTCTCTGGATAATAATCGCCTGGTTTTGCGCCAAGACTATCAAAAGCCGAATTCAACATACGCATGATTTCGGAGGATTCGTTGTTTACAATTTTGTCTTGTTTTAAATCATATAAAACCGGTACTGTGACGCGTCCACTATACATCGGGTCTGCATGCGTATAAATTTGGTACATGTAGTCAGCATCCAACAAAGGATCTGGAAGAACGCCTTCACCTTTCGCAAATGTCCATCCATTTTCTCGCATGAGAGGATTGACTACAGAAATAGAAACCATTTCTTCTAATCCTTTCAGAGCTCGCATGATTAACGTGCGGTGGGCCCATGGACAGGCTAAAGATACATATAAGTGATACCGTCCTGGCTCCGCTTGAAACCCAGCCTCGCCTGTTGGGCCCGCACTTCCATCTGGGGTAACCCAATTTCTAAATTGGGATTCTTTGCGAATGAAGCGTCCTCCACTACTTTTTGTATCATACCAGACGTCGTGCCACTTTCCTTCTACTAATAAACCCATTCTGTCCTTCCTCTCTTTATTTAAAAATCAATTAATCGTATTCAATCCTACT
>CAYZZA010000044.1:0-10284 GCA_964482685.1 uncultured Carnobacteriaceae bacterium | reverse complement strand
TTTTTTGGAGCGTAACGGTGTATGTTTCATCCTGTGTGATCCCTTTCGTTTCGTGACTAGTGACCCCTTTTCCGGTCATTCAACGCCTCTAACACACATGTCGGGACAAGTTCACGAATGTCTCCATCCAATTCCGAAACTTCTTTTACTAAGCTAGAACTGATAAAACGTACCGTTGGTTTGGCCAATAAAAACAACGTATCCAAATCCGGATCTAAATGACGATTCATATCTGCCATCATCTCTTCTAAGTCAATATCCAACCCGTTTCGGATACCTCGAATCAACACCTTGGCGCTTTTGTCTTTTGCAAAAGAAACAAGTAAACCTTCTGTATGTTTGGCGACCAACACATTCGGCAAATGTTTGACTGATTCTTTTACTAAAGCAATCCGTTGATCGAGATCAAACATATACGTTTTGCTTGCATTGCCAGAAACAGCCACCACTACTTCTTCAAATAAATCGGATGCACGTTCAATCATATTGACGTGTCCATTTGTAATTGGGTCAAAACTTCCTCCATATAAAGCTTTTGTCATGTTAGCGTCCTCCATTTTCTTTACGATAAATCCAGACTTTGGTCGATCCGTATTTGTTTTTCTTCCATAAAGATAAATCTGCCACTTTTTCGGGTAAATCTGTTTTTTTATCCGTCTCACATACAACCAACGCCTCTTGGTCAAGAGCACCAGAGGCGGCTAAATCGGCAAGATTTTCTAAAATGTAGGCCTCTGCATGTAGATACGGCGGGTCTAAAAACACTAGCGCGTACAAGGCAGATTCAGATGCAATCTTTGCCAATGCATGAGAAGCCGTACTTTTACGTACATCAAACTTACTTTCTTCTTTTGTAAGCGCTAAGTTGGCTTGAATTGTTTTGATAGCTGGATGGTGTGTTTCAATCAAGACAGCTTTGTCCATCCCCCGGGATACCGCTTCAATGGAAAGGGCTCCACTTCCAGCGTATAAGTCCAAGCATCTGCCGCCATCAAAGTAAGGCCCAATCATGTTAAAGACAGATTCTTTCACTTTATCCGAGGTTGGACGTGTCTGTTCTCCTGGAACAGCGTGCAATTTTCTTCCTTTATAAGCTCCTGCAATAACCCTCATCGTATCCCTACTTTTCTTTATTTTGTTGACATCAGTCTACTAATGGCATTTTCTTCAATCGTTTCGCCATAAGCAGCAAGACTTTCTTGAAAATTCATGGATATTTCAGGACGATGAGATTCTTCTATTTTTTTAACAAAGTGCAACTTGTTTATTTGTTTCAAAATCTCTTCTTTCTTCTCCAAGTCAATATACAACACGACATAATGCATTTTCTTTGAAACGTATTCAAGCTTGCCGAATTGTTTGAGTTTATTTACGTGGCGATTGGATTGTACCCAAATAGACAACGCCACTCGTTCATGCCAGTCTTTTTGCATATACTCTCTCCTTTTTTTATTCTGACTCAATATATTTATTTTCGCGTTGTTATTTATTGTTGCGTTTTGTCACGCATTTCTATTTGTTCTAATTTCTTTCGTTCCAAGGTCGAGATATTGGCGACAATTCCCATCGCAATCGCTAAAATCATCGTACTTGATCCCCCATAACTAATAAACGGGAAAGTAACACCTGTAATGGGCATTAACCCTAGTACGCCCCCTAAGTTGATGGATGCTTGGATAAGCATCATTGTCGCAATACCAATACAAAACAAGGAGTAAAAAGAGTCTTTAGAGCGAATCGCGATCAAATAAATACGCATAATTAAATAAATAAAAATGCCTAACACAATCAGTATGCCAATCAGCCCGAGTTCCTCACCAAGGATAGACATAATAAAGTCTGTATATGGCTCAGGCAAATACCCTGTTTTTTGAACACTCTCACCAATGCCTACACCAAATAATCCTCCCCGGCTCAATGCGTAGTAAGAGTTGACTAACTGCATGCCCGTACTTTGTGCAAGTTCAAAAGGATTCCAGTAGGCAAGGAAACGGTTGTATTGATAATCTTTCATAAAAAAAACCCAATTTCTATGGTTGCGAAGAACCCAACTAAATCCAGACAGAACTGCAAGCCCTATTCCAGTGAAAAAAAAGCTAAGTTTAGGAGACATGCCACTAGAAAAAATCATCACCGCAGCAGTCAAGAATATAATCATGGATGCTCCAACATCTGGTTGAATAAAAATTAACCCAATCATCAAGCCTACAAGTAGCGTTGGTCGGAGAATTGTTTTTATAAAGCTACTAAGTATTTGTTCTTGCTTTTTGGAAAAAACAAACGCAAAGTACCAAATAACAACTAGTTTTGCGAACTCAGCCGGTTGGAGCTTAAACGGAAGGCCGATTCTTTTCAAATCAATCCACCCCTTAGAGCCATTGACTTCTTTTCCAAATAAAAGAAGACCGATAAGAAGCACAACTAGGGAAAGCACAAAGATCATGAGCGGGCCTTGTTTTTTAAAAAACCCCATTGGAAAAAGATAAGTGATGGTAAAAAGAACTAAACCAAGAGTAAAAAACACAAGTTGACGTATAAAGTAGTATTCCGCATTATTGAACGTCCGCATCGCACTATAACTACTCGAACTGTAAACCATGACGATGCCTATAATAGACAGAAAAAGAAAGGGAATACATATATGATAATCCAAATAACGAAACTTACTCAATAGTTTTTTCAACTGTTTCCCTCCTGTTGACACATACATGTTTATCTCGTATGAAACGTACCCAATTGATTTTCATTATATCACAGACAGAAAGAATTCTTCTTTCTAAACAAATAACCGATATCGCTTCTGCGACACCGGTTATTTGTTTAGACATACGTGCTTAGTTCTTATTGACTTTTTTTAGCTGCTTTTTCACGCATACCTTTGTCTAATACTTTCTTACGTAAACGGATTGATTCAGGTGTTACTTCACAATACTCATCATCTGCTAAGAATTCAATAGATTCTTCTAATGTCAAATGACGTGGTGTTTTAATCACAGAAGTTTGGTCTTTGTTCGCAGAACGAACGTTTGTTTTTTGTTTGGCGCGTACAATGTTAACGGTCAAATCGTTGTCTCGTGAGTGTTCACCAACAATCATTCCTTCATAAATAGCTGTACCAGGCTCCACAAAAATGGTTCCGCGTTCTTCTACGTTCATGATTCCGTAAGTTGTTGCTGTACCTGTTTCAGTAGAAATCAGCGCACCATTTCTACGTTCTCCAATATTTCCTTTTAGAAGAGGCAAATATTGATCAAATGTGTGGTTGAAAATCCCATATCCACGTGTCATAGACATGAATTCATTGGTAAACCCAATCAAACCACGCGCTGGAGCGAGGAACATCAAACGAACTTGGCCGCTTCCGGTATGGGTCATGTCTTTCATTTCCGCTTTACGTGCACTTAAGTTTTCAATGATCGTTCCCATGTATTCTTCAGGAGTATCAATCTGAACACTTTCAAACGGCTCACATTTCACGCCATCGATTTCTTTAACGATTACTTCAGGACGTGAAACTTGTAGTTCGTACCCTTCACGTCGCATGTTTTCAACAAGGATAGACAAGTGTAACTCACCACGACCAGAAACAGTCCATTTGTCTGGTGAATCGGTGTTTTCAACTTTCAACGATACGTCTGTATGCAATTGAGACATCAAACGCTCTTCAATTTTACGAGCGGTAACAAATTTTCCTTCTTGTCCAGCAAAAGGCGAGTTGTTCACTAAAAATGTCATTTGAAGTGTTGGCTCGTCAATGCGTAGTGGAGGGAGTGGATCCACAGCATCCGCTGGAGTTACTGTCTCTCCAACAAAAATGTCTTCCATTCCAGAAATCGCAATCAAATCTCCCGCTTTAGCAGATTGGATTTCTTCTCTTTTCAATCCAAAGAATCCAAATAATTTTGTGACGCGGAACTCTTTTGTAGAACCATCTAGTTTACTCAATGTAACATGGTCTCCTACGCTGATTGTTCCACGGAATACACGCCCAATCCCAATTCTTCCTACATATTCGTTGTAGTCTAGAAGAGATACTTGGAATTGAAGGGGCTCGTCACTGTTGTCTTCTGGAGCTGGGATGTGCTTGACAATAGTATCAAAAATAGGATCCATTGTTTCTTTTTGAGTGGATGGATCTTCTGACGCACTACTTGTTCCACTAATCGCAGATGCATACACAACTGGGAATTCAAGTTGCTCTTCGTCTGCACCTAATTCAATAAACAAGTCCAATACTTCGTCCACTACTTCTGAAGGACGTGCAGTATCTTTGTCAATTTTATTGATAACCACGATTGGAGTTAGTTTTTGTTCCAATGCTTTTTTCAATACAAAACGAGTTTGCGGCATGGTTCCCTCGTAGGAGTCTACAACGAGGACAACCCCATCGACCATTTTCATGATTCGTTCTACTTCTCCACCAAAGTCTGCGTGTCCTGGTGTATCTAAAATATTGATTTTGTGCCCTTTGTAATGTACACCGGTATTTTTGGCTAAGATGGTAATTCCGCGCTCTTTCTCAATTGAGTCAGAGTCCATAGCACGGTCGCCAATTTTGTTATGGCTATCTAAAGTTTCGGACTGCTTTAATAATTCATTCACAAGTGTTGTTTTTCCGTGGTCAACGTGAGCAATAATTGCTACGTTACGAATTGATTCTCTTTTTGTCATTCTGAAATTCCTCCATATTTTTTGCCTATTTTGTGCGTTCGAACACCCTTTTTGCTTATCGGCAAAAAAATGCATCTATTCTTTTGCAAATGAATTTGTCTGCGACTGCTCACTGACAAAAGAATACATGCTTCCTCTCACATTGCTTTTGTGGATGTTTGTATTAACTGCTAAATTATATCAGTTAGGGAACACTTATGCAAAAAAACTTTGCCTTTTTTCACTTTTTTTTATCCAATCTGTTCATAATTTGTTTATAAACAGTCGGAACAGCGAAAATTGCTGTTTCTCCTTGAAGCAAGTCAAAAGGCTCTCCATCAAGTGTTGCACACACGACTCCTACTTCTCTTGCTATTACTTGACCAGCAGCCACATCCCACGGGGACAAAGATCCTGACACATACACAAACGTTTGCTGCATAGATACTCTACATATCTCTAGCCCAGCTGACCCAATCATCCGTACTCCCAAAGACTCTTGAGCCACTTCTCTAACGAGATGGAATCGTTCCTGTATCATGACTTGACTACTCGAGGCAAAGACTCCCTTTGAAAGAAGGCTGTCTTCTATAGGAGGTATTTTTTCTCCATTTACAAAAGCTCCTTGGTCTTTTATTCCCAAATAAAGCCTGTCTTTCATGACGTCATAAATGTACCCCAAATGTCCTATCCCATTTTCGTACACTGCAATCATAACCGCAAAGTTTTCTCCTTGTGTGATGAAATTTGTTGTCCCATCAATTGGGTCAACAAACCACACAACTCCATCTAGGGAAGATGGGCAATCACCGTAGCCTTCTTCGCTCATAATCTGCTCATTGGGATAATACGTCCGGATACGATCCACTAAGAAACGTTCTACACTTCGATCCACATTGGTCACAAGGTCACTCGCATTTGTCTTTTCTTTGATCACTAGGTCTGTGTGTATTGCCTTTTTTATAAGCTTAGCCGCTTCTTTTATCCAGCACTCTATTTTTTGTTGCCGTTCTTTTAAATCCTCCATTCACAACGTCCTCTCTTTATGTCTATACTACCAAAAAAAGATTAGAATCCCATAAATAAGAAGTTATCATGTCTTTTTGCATGTTTATTCATACATTATGATAGAACTCTCATTTACTTAGGGTTCTGAAGGGCTATTGCACGACATCTTTTCATATACAAGGTAAGGTTAAGTCATGAGGAGGTGCTAAAACATGGCTTTCAGAAATGAAATTGCAGAAAAGGTTCAAGAATTTTACACAAATGCTCCTAAGGGCGAGAAAGTTGTCCACACAATTCCCTCCGAAGTGAAACAAAACATAGAAGATACTGTAGAAGGTATGAAACAGGATTATCCTGGTTTATCTTATTATGTTGATCAAGATTCTCAACTGGTTCAGATTGTGATTGAAAAATAATTGTATTCCATAAAAAAGTCGCCCAATAGGAGCGACTTTTTTTATTTGGATAGAAGCGTATACAAAAAAGCATTCAAGTATACTCAGATGCCTTCTTTTAAACGCTCTTGCTTGAAGGATTGATTACTTGAATGCGTTCTTTTGATTAAAGTTAATCCATTTTTGTCTATTTTTTTCTTACATATGAATGGGCAAGCCAAGAATGGCTTCCGCAGCATCCATCACTGATTCTCCAAGAGACGGATGACTATGGATAGTCAATGCAATATCTTCTGCATTTAAGCCACCTTCAATCGCCAACCCTAATTCAGCAATGATGTCACTTGCATTCACCCCAACTACTTGGGCACCAACGAGAATGTTGTCTTCTTCTGTTGCGACGATGCGCACAAACCCTTCTGTTGCATTCAAGGACAAGGCACGCCCATTTCCTGCTAAAGGAAATTTCACTGTTTTGACAGATAATCCTTCTTCTTTTGCTTCTGCTGCAGTAAGACCGACAGTAGCTATTTCAGGATCTGTAAAGGCTACAGCTGGAATCGCTTGGTAATCAACTGCTACTTTTTCGCCAGCAATGGCCGCAGCCGCAATCTTGCCTTCGTAACTGGCTTTATGCGCGAGTGCAGGTCCTTTGACAATGTCTCCTATTGCATAAATATTCTCTACAGCACTCTGTCCTTGATTGTTAACTGGAATGAGTCCTGCTGCATCGACTTGAATCCCAATCGCTTCTAGACCAAGTTCATCGGTATTGGGGCGTCTGCCCACAGTAACCAAGACATAATCTGCTGTAACTTCTTTTTCTTCACCATTTGCGGTGTAAGTCACACGTACGCTAGCATCTTCTTCAATCGCCTCTTTGGCCATTGCATCTGTAACGATGGACACACCTTTTTTCTTAAAGTTTCTTTGGACCAACTTGACCATATCAGCTTCAAATCCACCTAGAATAGAGGATTGTCCTTCGAGAATTGTGACGTCGGAACCAAGGTTTGCATATGCCGCAGCAAGTTCACTGCCTATATACCCTCCTCCGATGACCACCATAGATTTAGGGATTTCTTGTAAATTCAAAGCACCTGTTGAATCAAGGACACGTGCTCCAAATGGGAACCCTTTGATTTCAATAGGACGTCCGCCGGTTGCGACAATCGCATGTTTAAAGGTGTAGGTTTGTGCACTGACCTCTCCCATCACACGTAAGGTATGTTCATCTACAAAATAAGCTTCTCCTTTAAGGATAGATACCTTATTTTTTTTCAATAGCATTTCAACACCGGCGGTTAATTTATTGACTACTTTCTTCTGTTTCCAGTTTTGGGTTTTTTTGAAATCAATGGTCACATTTTCACTTTGGATGCCAAATACGGTAGAATCTTTTGATTCGACAAAACGGTGTCCTGCTGCAATCAAGGCTTTGGATGGTATGCACCCCACGTTTAGGCATACCCCGCCAATTTCGCCCTTTTCAATGATTGTTACATCTTTTCCTAGTTGAGCTGCACGTATGGCCGCTACATATCCTCCAGGTCCAGACCCAATGACTACTGTATCCAAATCAATTGCAAAATCGCCTACTACCATTTGTACACCTTACCCTTCCATCAATAATAAATCAGGTTCTGCTAACAATCGTTTTAATTCGTTCATGGCTTTTTGGCCAGTGGCTCCATCAATTAGTCTGTGATCGAACACTAAAGACAATTCCATCATAGGAGCTGCCACAACGGACCCATCTTCAGCCACAATAGGTTTTTGGCTGATTCGACCCACGCCTAGAATCGCGACTTCTGGGTGGTTGATAATCGGGGTAAACCACCCTCCCCCAACAGACCCAATGTTGCTAATGGAAATCGTTCCATGACTCATCTCATCTAGATTTAATTTCCCATCATGGGCTTTTTCGGCTAATGCTGAAATTTCACGTGCAGTTTCAAAGATTCCTTTTTTGTCTGCGTCTCGAATAACTGGAACATACAATCCTTTGTCGGTATCGACCGCAATTCCTGGATTATAATAATGTTTGTACACAATTTCATTTGTTGCTTCATCAAAGGACGCATTCAATTCTGGGAATTTTTTCAAGACAATTACTAATGCTTTTACAATATAAGGCAAATAGGTAAGTTTGGTCTCTTGTTGGAGCGCCACTTCTTTAAATTTAGCTCGGTGGGCCATTAAGTTTGTCGCATTTACTTCATCAAACAACGCAACAGATGGAATGGTTAAAGAGCTGTTGACCATTGCTTTTGCGATTGCTTTTCGAATCATTGTAAGAGGTTTGCGTGTTTCTTTTTCTTCCCACCCTGACTCGAATGCATGCACTTGAGTAGGTACACTGGTTTGCATCGCTGAATCTGTTGTTTCTGTTGGAGTACTTGCGCTAGACTCCGTAGCTGAAACTTGTTCTATCGACGTTTTATTTTTGAAACGATCGACATCTTCTTTCAAGATACGTCCGCCGGCACCAGAACCGTCTACGTTTTCAATTGCGATGTCTTGTTCTCGAGCGTATTGACGAACAGATGGCATCGCAAACACGCGTCCGCTTGTGGAGCTCATCGGTTTCGTACCTTCTTGTTTTGGCTGGTCCTCTTGTGTGATAGCTTCTGCTATCTTCTCTGGAGAGTCAGGTTGTTGAGGTGTTTTCGCTTCTGGCACCGTTTCGGAAGCATCTGCTTGTTCTGCTCCTCCTTCTTGTTCGATTTCAATCAGCGGATCGCCTACTTTGCATAACGTACCTGGTTCAACTAAAAATTGTTTGATAACCCCATCTACCGGGGATGCCAATTCCTCAACTGATTTATCGTTTTGAACTTCTGCTACAGAGTCTCCTTCAGAAACAGAGTCTCCTATTTCAACAAGCCAGCTGACAATTTCTCCTTCAGCCATGCCTTCTCCCACATCTGGGAGCTTAAATGTATACGTCATAGTCACTCGCGTTCCTTTCTTGTAATCATGTCTACTTGTATAGGTAAAGGACGTTAAAAATCAGTTGTCTCTTTTACTTTTCGCACAATATCTTCTGCATGTGGAAGCCACTCATTTTCAGCTGCTGAAAAAGGATACACCGTATCAGGGGCGGAAACAAATCCTATCGGAGCTTTTAGAGACAAGATAGCTCGTTGAGAAATTTCAGAAATCACGTGTGCACCGACACCAGCTTGGCGCTGGGCTTCTTGGACCATGACAACTCGACCCGTTTTTTCAACAGATGCTAAGATTGTCTCTAGATCGATCGGAGAAATGGTGCGTAAATCAACAACTTCAGCAGAAATCCCTTCTTTTTCCAATTGTTCGGCCGCTTTAAGGGCTTCTCTAACCATGTACCCATAAGACACAATGGTAACGTCTGTTCCTTCACGTGCAATCGCGGCTTTCCCTAGTGGAATCGTATAACTTTCTTCTGGAACTTCTTCTCGGAAAGAACGGTATAATTTCATGTGTTCTAAAAACACAACTGGGTCTTCTGATCGTATAGCAGAAGCAAGCAATCCTTTTGCATCATATGGATTCGATGGAACCACAACGGTTAAACCTGGACTTTGTGCCATCAATCCTTCTAAACTATCCGCATGCATTTCAGGTGTGTGCACGCCACCACCAAAAGGAGCACGGATGACGACAGGAAAAGAAGCTTTTCCTCCCATTCTGTATCGTTGGCGGGCAATTTGACCCACAATGGCATCCATTGTTTCAAACACAAAGCCAAAAAACTGAATTTCAGCAATCGGGCGAAACCCTTGCAAAGCAAGTCCAAAAGCCATTCCGCCGATACCTGATTCTGCTAGTGGCGTATCACTTACGCGCTCTTCCCCGTATTTGTCGTACAGGCCTTGAGTTGCACGAAAGACTCCTCCATTTTTTCCAACATCTTCTCCAAAAATCAAGACTTTCTTATCGCGGTCCATTTCTTGATCGAGCGATTGAGTGATGGCTTGAATCATTGTAAGTTCGGCCATGTTATTCACTCTCCTTTGCTTCGTATTGCTTGATTTGTTCTTGAATATTTTGACCAGGTTCTTTGTACATATATTTTAAGAAATCGGAAACTTTTTGTTTAGGCGCTTGATCCGCTTGGCGGGCCGCTGCTTTTACATCTGCTTTTGTTTGTTCAATAATTTCTTTTTCTTTTTCTTCTGTCCATAACCCTTTGGCACTTAGGTAGTTCCGGAAACGAATCAACGGATCACGCTGTTCCCAGTAATCA
>CAYZZA010000043.1:0-10609 GCA_964482685.1 uncultured Carnobacteriaceae bacterium | reverse complement strand
ACCATTTATTGGCCAATCATGTTGATGGCTTTGGACCTTCCGTTGCCAAAACAGATTTTTGCACATGGGTGGTTGTTGATGAAAGATGGAAAGATGTCTAAATCAAAAGGAAACGTCGTGTATCCTGAAGTCTTGGCAGAGCGCTACGGGCTAGACGCCTTGCGGTATTATTTGATGCGCGAAGTGCCCTTTGGAAGTGATGGGGTGTTTACACCAGAAGATTTTGTCGCTCGTATCAATTATGACTTAGCCAATGATTTAGGAAACTTATTAAATCGGACCATTGCGATGATCAATAAATATTTTGATGGCAAGGTACCAACCTATACTGGAAACGTTACTCCATATGATGAAAGTTTAAAGACAACCGCTGATCAAACGTTGATGGAATACAAGACGCATATGGAACAGATGCAGTTTAGTACCGCTTTGCAGTCAGTATGGACATTGATTTCTCGCACCAATAAATATATTGACGAGACCAAACCATGGGAATTGGCCAAAGAAGACGGCAACAAGGAAGAACTACGAAGCGTAATGGTTCACTTAGCGGAAAGTTTGCGCGTGACTTCTATTTTACTCAAGCCGTTCTTAACGGTTTCGCCAAGTGCTATCTTGGCTCAATTAGGGCTAGAAGAAGCAACCGCTGGAAATTGGGAGCACGTGCACTTTGGCACATTCCCTGAAAATACAACGGTAGTGAAAAAAGGGACACCACTCTTTCCACGTTTAGACATGGACGAGGAAGTTGCCTATATTAAGGAACAAATGGATGGTGGAAAACCTGAAGAAGACAATGAAGAAGTATCGTCTTCTTTCAACCCAGAAGAAACCGAGTTAGTCTCGACAAAAGAAGGCACCATCAAGTTTGAAGAGTTTGAAAAAGTAGAATTACTTGTGGCAGAAGTCATCAACTGCCAACGCATGGAAAATGCAGATAAACTACTTAAATTTGAGCTGGATGCTGGTGACAAAGGGCACCGTCAAATCCTTTCTGGTGTAGCGAAATGGTACCCAAATCCAGAAGAGTTGATTGGGAAAAAAGTCATGATTGTTGCAAACTTGAAACCTCGTAAAATGAGAGGCGAGATTAGCCAAGGGATGATTTTATCCGCAGAAGATTCTGAAGGAAATTTAACACTTATAGAAGCCCCACAGCATATGCCCAATGGGTCATCCATTGCATAAGACGAGTAGACGCCATCTTATACCTTTACTGGGAAGATGGCGTTTTGTCACTAAAAAGGAGTGAGAAACATGTTGTTTGATTCACACACACATTTGAATGCAGACCAATTTATAGGAGAGGTGCCCGAGATTATTCAACGGGCAAAAGAATACGATGTCTCGCGCATGGCTGTAGTAGGGTTTGATACTCCAACCATTGAACGATCATTGGAACAAAGCCGAGAATATGACATGGTCTACAGCATCATCGGATGGCACCCCACAGAAAGTGGACACTATACGGATGCGATTGAAGAGACGCTATACCGTCAACTTCAGTTGCCAAAGGTAGTAGCGATGGGTGAAATGGGGTTGGATTATTATTGGGACAGTGCACCGAAAAATGTCCAAAAAGATGTCTTTCGTAGACAAATTCGGGTTGCAAAAGAGCTAGGATTGCCAATTAGTATCCATAATCGAGAAGCGACAGAAGATACGTATCAAATCTTAAAAGAAGAGCACGCAGGAGACACAGGCGGTATTATGCATAGTTTTAATGTTGATACGTATTGGATGGAGGCCTTTTTGGACATTGGCATGCACATTTCATTGAGTGGTGTTGTCACGTTTAAAAACGCACCGAATGTGAAAGAAATTGCAAAAGCGGTTCCGTTTGACAAACTGTTGATTGAAACCGATGCGCCTTATCTCGCTCCTCAACCTAAAAGGGGCAGACGCAATGAACCGGCCTATGTGAAGTATGTGGCTGAAGAAATTGCACGCTTGCGGGAGGTATCGTATGAACAAGTAGCAAAACAAACGATGCAGAATACGAACCGACTCTTTAAGTTAAAAGAAATAGAGGACTAATATGAAAAGAATAAAAGAAGTGATTGTAGTAGAAGGACGAGACGACACACGCCGCATCAAAGAATCTGTCGATGCAGATACGATTGAGACAAACGGCTCAGCCATCAACAAAGAGATTTTGGATCAAATTCGCAATGCACATGAAAAAAGAGGGGTCATTGTGTTTACGGATCCTGATTTTCCAGGAGAAAAAATAAGGAAAATTATTTCTCAAGCCATTCCAGGCGTGAAGCATGCATTTTTGAAACGGGAAGAAGCAAAACCATCCCATAAAGGAAGTCTCGGGATTGAGCATGCATCTCCAGAAGTCATCCGCCATTCGCTGGCATCTATCTATACAGAAGCCGATTCTTTTGAATCTGATTTGATTCGTCGTACCTTTCTTTCGGACCTTGGACTCTTGGATGCAGCTACGTCAAAACAACGTAGAGCCTTCCTTGGAGAAAAACTACGAATTGGCTATACGAACGGCAAACAGTTAAAGAAAAGACTAGAGATGTTTCATGTTACGGAGCAAGATGTAGAAGATGCCATGAAAGATTATGTTGGAGACAGTGACGAGAAATAAACAGGTTTGCTCTCTGCATCTATAGAGGCACCAAAACCAAAAGGGAGACAAAGATGACTGAACAAAAAGAGATTGGGACTCCTGGAAGAACCCAGGAGATTCTAAAAAAATACGGTTTATCTACCAAAAAAAGTTTAGGGCAAAACTTTATCATTGATACAAACATTCTAAAGAACATTGTCCGTGCAGGGCAAGTAGATGAACGCACGATAGTTGTAGAAGTTGGTCCTGGAATCGGAGCACTGACGGAACAACTAGCTAAACAAGCTAAGCAGGTTCTTGCATTCGAAATCGACGGACGATTGTTGCCTGTACTAGACGATACGTTAAGTCCCTATCCGAATGTGACCGTGATTCACCAAGATGTGTTGGATGCTGACTTGAAAGGAACCATTTTACCGGCTCTATCGCCAGGCGATCGGTTAACAGCGGTGGCCAACCTGCCCTATTATGTCACAACGCCTATCTTGATGCACTTTTTACAAGCGGATTTGCCAATGGACACAATGATTTTTATGATGCAAAAAGAAGTAGCGGAGCGGTTGGCAGCTGGACCGGGTACGAAAGCTTATGGTTCTTTGTCGATAGCGGTTCAATACTACATGGACACAGAAATTGCATTCACAGTTCCTCCGACAGTTTTTCAGCCTATGCCAAATGTGGAGTCGGCAATCGTGAAATTAACACGTAAACAAAGCAAAGGCGTTCGTGTAGAAGATGAAACATTCTTTTTTGCTCTCGTTCGTTCGGCATTTGTTCAACGACGAAAAACATTGTGGAACAATTTGATTCAAGCGTTTGGAAAAGAAGACTGCACAAAAGACACATTGAAAACGGTTTTAGCTCAAGTTGGAATTGATCCCTCTCGAAGAGGAGAAACACTTACAATTGAGGAATTTGGTCACTTGGCTAATGCACTCACAGAGAAAAAGCTTATTTTCCTCAAAAAAGCATAAATATAGTGAACAAAAAGAGTTGAATTGAGAAAAAAGATATGTTATCCTTGTTAATTCGTCTAAACTATGATAAGATGTATTTATCATTAGTGAGGTGAATAGCTATATGCCAATAACTTTGAAAAGTATCAAAGAGGGTTTAGATCAGCAACTCGGTAAAAAGATTATGTTGACGGCTCAAGCAGGTAGAAAGAAAGTCACCGAAAGAAGAGGCGTCCTAACAGAGACGTATCCGTCCGTATTCGTAGTTGAATTGGATCAGGATGAACACAAATTTGATCGGGTTTCATACAGTTACACCGATATCTTGACTCAGTCTGTAGAGATTGAATTTCCTGGAAACTAGTCACAAATAAACGAATGTGTACCATTTATATACAGCAGACACAAACATTTTGTTTGTGTCTTTTCTATTTGTCTATCCTTTTACCTCTAATAAGGAAGGAAAACGCACACCTTAGCAGAACAACAATTTTTCTGTCACTCTCTTCTTGACGAAATCAAAACAATGGTGGTACACTACTGAAAGTGTAAATCGTAATGGTTACGATTTGGGAAAAACAGAATACGTTGAAAAGAGGAAAAGAAATGACAAAACATGCAAGAAATTTATTTATTTATTTACTTGTCGCAATGGGAATACTAGGTGCTTGCGCCAACTCAACAGAAGATACAGGCACCTCTAGCAACAAACAAAGTGCGGTCAAAGAAAATCAGATACATATTGTGACTACATTTTATCCGATGTATGAGTTCACACAAAAAATAGTTGGAGAGGCTGCAACGGTTACGATGATGGTGCCAGCCGGAACGGATACCCATCATTATGAACCTAGCGCCAAACAAATTGGTGTATTAAACGAAGCGGATGTATTTGTGTATGCAACAGATCAAATGGAAACGTGGGTTCCAGATGTGTTGAATACGCTTGATCCATCCTCTAGCCCGGTTGTGATTGAAGCAGCAGCGGACATTTCGTTGTTGTCACACGAGGAAGAAGAGCACGCAGAAGAAGGCTCTCATGATGGACATGCACATGAAGAAGACCCACATGTTTGGTTGGATCCAGTTCTTGCACAAGTTCAGGTACAAACAATTATGGCGTCTTTACAGGAAGTCGATCCTGAAAACAAAGATATATACGAAGAAAATGGACAAGCATATATTGAAGAATTAAAAACATTGGATCAAGAGTTTGAAGAGGCTTTTGAAGGCGCAACGTTTAGAACTTTTGTGACAGAACATGCCGCATTTGGGTATTTAGCTCATAGGTATGACTTGACTCAATTGTCCATAGCAGGCCTGTCAACGGAAAACGAACCAAGTCCGGTTCAATTAGCAAAACTAGATCAACTGATAAACGAGCAAAATATTGAAGTTATCTACCGAAACTCAGATAGCTCTACAAATATTGCCGATACATTAGCGCAAGAAACAGGAATCGAAGTAGATATTTTGCATTCTTTAGAAAGTGTGACCGAAAAAGATATCGAAGCAGGTGCAGATTATCTATCTTTAATGAGAAACAATATTGATGCACTCAAACGAAGTATTCATAAATAAAAATGTAGTCTTAAAAAACGAAAGGAGGAACACCATGTCTTATATTGAAGTTCGAGATTTAGCTTTTCATTATGAAAACGAACCGGTTTTACAAAACATCTCATTTGATGTGAAACCAGGCGAATTTGTTATGCTCACAGGAGAAAATGGAGCAGCCAAAACAACGCTTCTTCGAAATATATTGGGGCTCCTCCAGCCCTCAAAAGGCACCGTTGAGTTATCAAAGAAAAACGTAGACGGCACTAAGTTGGTAATTGGGTATATCCCTCAACAAGTAGCCTCATTTAATGAAGGGTTTCCAAGTACGGTAGAAGAACTTGTGCAATCTGGACGTTATCCCCGTGGAAGATGGTTTAAAAAGCTTGACAAACATGATCATGAGCATGTGAAAAAAGCGTTGCTTTCCGTAGGGATGTGGGACATGCGTAAGAAAAAAGTTGGGGAATTATCAGGAGGGCAAAAGCAACGAATTTCCATTGCACGTGTGTTTGCGACTGATCCTGATTTGTTTGTGCTAGACGAGCCTACAACTGGAATGGATAAAAAATCGCGAGAAGATTTTTATAAATTGTTGAAGCATAGCAGTGAGTACCACAACAAAGGTATTTTAATGGTGACGCACGAACATGATGAGATTAAGAAGTTTGCAGATAAGCATATTGAGTTAATTAGGAAGGAGAATTCCCCGTGGAGATGTTTTTCTATGGATTCATGCAAAGAGCTTTCCAAGCTTCCTTCTTGATTTCATTAATTGCCCCTGTTTTAGGGTTGTTTTTAATTTTAAGAGGGCAGTCTTTGATTGCGGATACACTGTCTCACGTCTCCCTAGCAGGGGTGGCTATTGGTTTATTGGCTGGAGTGAGCCCAACGTGGACGACCATCTTAGTCGTGATTGTGGCAGCGTTGTTGCTAGAATATATTGGCGCAATTTATAAGACTTATTCAGAGGTCTCGATTGCCATTTTGATGACTGCAGGATTATCGGTGGCACTTGTGTTAATGAGTTTTAACGAATCAGGCACTAGTGTCAATATTCAACAATATTTGTTTGGATCCATTGTCACAATCTCGGCGGGTCAAGTCCAAGTGCTTTTAGGATTGACCGTTGTCATCTTAGCCTTGTATGTGTTCTTCAAAAAACCAATGTATGTGTTGACATTTGATGAAGACACCGCCTTTACAGCTGGATTGCCTGTTCGCTTGATGACGATTTCATTTAATATTTTAACCGGAGTAGCGATTGCTGTGATGATGCCAATTGTAGGTGCATTGTTGGTCTCGTCTATTTTAGTCTTACCTGCAGCTATTTCTATGCAATTGACTAAGTCATTTAATGGAGTCATCTCTTTAGGTATTGTTGTAGCCATGATTGGGATGTTTTCTGGTTTGATTGGCTCCTATCAGTTGGATACACCACCTGGTGCAACAATTGCCCTTATTTTCATTTTTTTATTTATTCTAGTTACACTTGGGAAAAAGATTGGCAAAAAATTACTATACAACCAAATGAATAAAAAAGAAAACGACCTCATCTAAGGTCGTTTTTGTTTTGTAAACAGAAGTTAGATGTAGAGAACCAATTTAAAACACGAACGTTTTTGATAAAAAACAAGTAAATGATTGTATTTCGTCATTCGTTAACGGTATACTAAAGGAGTAAATAAACGAAGAATAGGAGCTAAAATATGAAACTAAGAAGAAGCGATCGTTTAGTCGATATGACCCATTATTTAATGGAACATCCGCATACCTTAACCTCCTTAACCTTTTTTTCAAAAAGATACGATTCTGCAAAATCATCAATTAGTGAAGATTTAAGCATTATTAAACGGACATTTGAAGCAAAAGGAATTGGAGTCATCGAAACAATTACAGGTGCGACAGGAGGCGTTCTTTTTATCCCACGTGCGACAGAACAAGAATCCCAAGAATTTATCTCGGAGATGTGTGAATTGTTGTCGGATTCAACCCGGTTGTTGCCAGGAGGATACGTCTATTTATCAGATTTGTTAGGAGATCCTAAAGTATTACGAAAAGTTGGGAAATTAATCGCAACTCAATATATCGATGAAAAAATCGATGCGATTATGACCATTGCAACAAAGGGAATTCCAATTGCTCAAGCGGTCTCATCGTATCTGAATGTTCCTTTTGTAACGGTTCGTAGAAACTCTAAGGTCACAGAAGGGTCCACTGTAAGCATCAATTATGCTTCTGGTTCTTCTCAACGAATTGAAAAAATGGAACTCTCTCGTAGAAGTTTAAAACGAGGTGCTCGTGTGGCGATTGTAGATGACTTCATGAAAGGAGGAGGAACGGTAAACGGCATGAAAAACTTGATTGAAGAATTTGAAGCAGAAGTAGCTGGAATTACCGTATTTGCTGAAAATAAATTTCAAGGACATAAAATGGTCAAAAACTACCGTTCTCTCCTGCTTGTAGAGGAAGTCAATGTGGAAGATAAAACCATTCAAGTGAGCCCTGGTAATTTCTTTGATTATTTAAAGGAAGAAGACAAACAATAAGTCATATATAAAAAAGGATACCCATTCAAGAGGGCATCCTTTTTTGCTTTATAGTCTGCATTTGCCATTGTTTGAAACACGACAAATTAGAAGAAGTGAGAAGATAGAATCTTAAAACTGTAAACAGCCAGAATGTTCTTTACTGCTCACACCCTTGAAGTGTGTTTTTTAAAAGAAAAAAATATTTTTACTAAAATCATGCCATTGGTTTTTGTGCTTCGTGCAAAATCTGAGTCTGTATATTGGCTTTATCTTGAAAGTTCGCGTCTAGTAAGCTATCATATAGAAGACAAATGAACATAGACACAATCATTTTTTAACAGAAAGATATGTGGAATGGCTCATCAAACTAATGGACGTAACTATGAAAGAGAATTGAGGACAAACAATATGAATCCAAGATATGCTGTAGTTCTTGCAGCTGGACAAGGAACACGAATGAAATCGTCATTGTACAAAGTTCTTCACCCAGTTGCTGGAAAACCAATGGTTGGACATGTAGTGGAAGAAGCGAAAAAAGCGCATACAACAAAAGTCGTCACCATTACAGGAACAGGTGCTGAAAAAGTACAAGAGTATTTAGGCAATCAAACAGAGTATGCCTTACAAGAAGAACAACTAGGAACGGCTCATGCAGTTTTACAAGCCCGTTCGTTGCTAGAAGGAAAAGAAGGCTCCACCATGGTTTTGTGCGGGGATACGCCCCTTTTAACCGGTGCAACCCTTGAAGCTATTTTTTCTCAACATGAAAAAGAAGCGGTTCGAGCAACTGTGCTAACAGCCATTGTAGAAGATCCAACAGGTTATGGACGAGTGATCCGAGATAATACAGGACAGGTAATCAAAATTGTGGAAGAAAAAGATGCCTCAGCAGAAGAAAAAAAAGTTAAAGAAATCAACACAGGTACATACTGCTTTGACAACGCGATTCTTTTTGAGTGCTTGGATCAAGTGGACAACAACAACGCTCAAGGTGAGTATTACCTCCCAGACGTGATTGAGGCTTTACGAAGAAGTGGCGAGCGTGTATCCGCTTTCGCACTAGAAAATGAAGAAGATGCTTTGGGTGTCAATGACCGGATTGCATTAGCAGAAGCAGAGCGCATTATGCGTGCACGTATTAATCGCTATCACATGCAAAATGGTGTCAGTATCATTGATCCGGCAGCAACTTATATAGAAGCTGATGTGAAGATTGGAAAAGATACTATAATCGAACCAGGAGTTGTATTAAAAGGACAGACAGTCATCGGAAACGAATGTTTTATCGGTGCACATTCAGTCATTTCAAACAGTGAGTTAAAAGACGCAATCAAAGTACTTAGCTCAACAATAACAGATTCGATAGTGGGCAATCATAGTCATGTTGGTCCAAATAGCCATCTCCGTCCACATTCAGAACTGAAAGCACATGTTCATGTAGGCAACTTCGTTGAAATTAAGAATGCGATTATTGGAGAAGAAACCAAAGTAGGGCACTTAACGTATATTGGGGATGCTACATTAGGCAAGGATATTAACGTAGGGTGTGGGACTATCTTTGTAAATTATGATGGAAAAGACAAGCACCAAGCGACCGTAGGAGATCACAGTTTTATTGGCTGTAACTCCAACTTGATAGCACCTGTAGTAGTAGGCGCGCATTCGTATATCGCAGCAGGTTCTACTATCACCGAACACGTACCGGCAGGCTCTCTTGCCATTGCACGCTCGAGACAGGTAAACAAAGAAGGATATGCTAAAAGACTGCCGAGTGAATGGGAAAACTAGAGCAAAAAATCGTGATGTGCAAGTATTCAGATAGGATGCACTATAGACTAATGGCGTAGGCAAAGGGAAGATAAAAAAATTGGAGGATATCATGACTGTACATTATTCAGATCCAAAACTAAAAATTTTTGCGTTGAGCTCCAACCGTCCACTTGCAAAGAAAATTGCAGAAGAAGTAGGAGTGGAACTAGGAGAGGTTTCGGTTACCAAATTTAGTGATGGCGAAATCCGTATAAATATTGAAGAAAGTATTCGTGGAGACCATGTATATTTGATTCAATCCACATCTGAACCAGCGAATGATAATTTAATGGAAGTTTTGATTATGATTGATGCTCTAAAACGTGCGAGTGCAAAGACAATCAATATTGTTCTTCCTTACTATGGGTATGCACGTCAAGACCGCAAAGCGCGTTCACGCGAACCAATTACGGCAAAATTAGTAGCCAACATGCTAACAAATGCTGGGGCAGACCGCGTGCTTGCTCTAGACTTGCATGCTGCCCAAATCCAAGGGTTTTTTGACATCCCGGTTGACCACTTGCTGGGAGCGTCTCTGCTGGCCAATTATTTTATTGAAGAAGGATATCTCGAACATTCACCTGTAGTTGTTTCTCCAGACCATGGTGGTGTGACACGTGCGCGAAAACTTGCAAAATTCTTGAATGCGCCCCTTGCTATTATTGACAAAAGACGTCCAGAAGCGAACGTAGCTGAAGTTATGAATATCATTGGGACTGTTCAAGGACAGGAATGTATTATCATCGATGACTTGATTGATACAGCAGGAACCATCACACTTGTTGCAAGTGCCCTAAAAGACGCAGGAGCAAAAAGAATATTTGCCTGCTGTACACATGCTGTTCTTTCAGGACCAGCCATTCAGCGTATCGAAGAGTCTCCAATTGAAAAACTGATTGTCACAGATTCTATTTACTTGCCAGAAGACAAAAGAATTGACAAAATTGAACAGGTCAGTGTAGCTACGTTAATGGCCGATGCCATCAAACGAATTCATGAAGACAAATCTGTGAGTCCTCTATTTGAAGAAAGATACAAGGGACGAAAAAAATAGAACGATTTTGTATACACACTTATTTCAAAAGAATTTGTACAAGCGAAAAGGTTTCTATACAAAAGTATATCAAAGAGAGTATTTCTGCTTTTTAAGCTGAAATATTCTTTTTTTT
>CAYZZA010000042.1:6018-11388 GCA_964482685.1 uncultured Carnobacteriaceae bacterium | reverse complement strand
GTGGATCACCTCTTCCAGAAAATACATTCAGTTCTAAGAGAGATAAAAATTTCCTTTCTGTCTCAAAATCAAAACCAAACATTGTACAAACCATTTTACACAGGATTCCGGACTTGACTGGCTATCTATCTCCTTTCTATATATCAACTATATCATTTATAGCATTAAAACAGAAAATTCACCTTTATTTCTCAGCAAACAAAAGTGCGGTTTGAAAAGGACTTGATATTCTCAAGCAAAATAGTCACTCTGTAACCATACTGGTGCTAATATGTAATTATAATTGAAAAAGAAATTAGAAAAGAGGTGTATGTATGCAAATTTGAGAAAGAATATGAAACAAACGACACGAAGGGAGTAGCCGATTGCTTGGGTGTTTCTAGTGTAATTTATCTAGAAAAAGCGAGATTTCCCTTTACGACTGATGAAGTATTCAGGCTTTCATACTTGTCAGATAGACGTGCAAACAAAAAAAATAAGCCCACTCCGTTGTAAGATTAGCATCTTTCAACATTTGTAAGGCTTACTTCAATATTCTAATGGAGACGAGGGGAGTCGAACCCCTGTCCAAACACATTGCCGCTCAGGCGTCTACGTTCATAGTCATGCTATTAAGAGTTCGCTTTATAGTAGCCACACAACCGGCATCCTATATCGCTAGTCTGATCATCTCTTCCAACTATTGCAGACGGAAACAGTTGGCGTATCCCACTTAAGTTTGAGACCCGGTACCGAGCACATGGGCGATGCCGGGCGGATCACGCTAAGCTGGTATTAAGCAGCTAGAGCGTAAGTGTTTTGTTTATTGTTTGCAGTTATATTTAACTGTAACGTTGATGACGCAGACGTAACCTACGAAACGCAACCCGAGATCAATCTATGCCTGTCGAATCCAGAACGTCCCCAGTATATGGTACACATCCTGTAAAAGAAAGACCTTCTCTCTTTTACACCTCTAATTATACCATACATCTTCAAAAAAATAAAACCCGTACATACTTCTCTTTCTTTCCACACACTTATGTACAGACAATCTCCTACAAATTTAATTCCACACGGTAACTCACAGAATTGTTCGCACACCTCTCACTCTAAGTATGTTATTTAAATCAGAGGTTTTCTCTGTATCTACATCTATTCTCTCACGTCTGGAATAAAATGTGAGACACTATTATGCTGTTCTAACGTATACTGTCCATTTACACATCTCACAACGGTTACACTTGCGTTCTCAACTGAATCTGCATCGGTCAGTTCTGGAATCAAATACTCCATGATATAGCGAATGGTGAGCCCATGAGACACAACCAAAACAATCTCACCTGACTTTTTATGCGTATCTAAAATTACCTGCAAACCTTTTTTCGTTCGCTCCCAAAACATCTCATAATTTTCTGCATGACCCGTAGGGTCTGCTTTATGTGCATCATCCATCCGTTGCTTGTTGTCTGTTAGTTGGAGAAAGGCATCCATTGACGCATATCCGAGTCTATCTGCAATCATCGTCCACGCAGCATACTCATTCATCCCTTCAAAAAAACCTGAAAATAATTCCCGTAATTCTCCCATCTCTTGATACGGAATCTCCACCGAAGTGGCCGTATTCTCAGCCAAAAAAAAAGACGCTGTTTCTGTTGTTCGCCTCAAATCACTTGTGTACACTGCGTCAAAAGAAATATGTGACAATCCTCGCCCACTTTGTCTTACGATGTCTTTGCCTCGTTCGGTCAAAGGAGTATCGGACCATCCTTGAATGCGTTCATATTGGTTAAAGTACGTTTCGCCATGTCGCATGAAATAAAATTGTACACCTTCAGTCATCATCTGTATCTCCTCTCGTTCTCCTGGCTCTTTATGTGTTTTATTTGTGCTTTATTCATGTCTTTTTTATTCATATTTCTTTCTTTTGTTTGACTTTATCCTTTCTTACTTCTCTAGATAGAGCTTTTTTTGTGTATCTTTTTTATCTTATCTTCTACTGTCTTCTAGCACGTTTTATCCTGCTTTCTGTTGGCCCATCTTATTTCATTATTTTGTCTGGTCCATCTTGTTTTGTGCTATCTTGTCTTTTTGCTGTTTGTCTTTGGTTGGTATTGATACTCATTATTCATAAGAATACCAATACATCTATTCTACCCATATCCCACTCTCTCTGGCTAGACTCTCAGGTTTGAGAATCGCTTCTTTTGTCTGATGTACGAAAAAAAGCCACTCTTATAAGAGCCGCTTTTTTTCTACTACTTTTCCAGATTTATACGCTTGGAGTAACTTATGCAAATCGGTAATTTGTTCCATCAAGTCTACCCCAATGTCGGTTTCTTTCACTTTTCTACGTCGGAGCACTTTATCCACAATTCGGCGTGTGGACACAATATCGGTTTCATTTTGAATCGCATCTTCTTTGGATGAAAAGGGTTGGTGTGCCGCAAGCTGCATCCCGTAAGAATTATACAACAACGTGTAGCCACCTAAGCCGGTTTGTTTTTGGTACGGTTTGGAATACCCACCATCAATCACAATCAACCGTCCATTGGCTTTCACAGGATCTTCTCCTTTGCGCTCAATCACTGGAGTGTGTCCGTTGATGATGTGGCTCTTGTAGCGACTGACCCCAAATTCAGACAAAATGCGTAAACATACGTCTTCGTTGTCGCGTAAGCGGAAGTACGCATTCTTGTGTTCTTTATGGGTGTGTTTGTCCTCAATGTAGTACCGTTCAAAGGTGGTCATGTCACTTTTTCCAAATAAAGGTGACACAGCCCCAGACCATAAGTACCAAACTAGGTCCATATGTGTCTGGTTTGGTTGATTCTTTTTGTGTAAATAGTACCCTTCACGCACAATCCGGTCAAACTGATCAAACAATGCTTTCCCATGATACAACTGCCTATCAATCTCAAAATTTATAAATGACCCATCTGGATTCAGCGGGATGCATCCATGAAAAATCAAATTGTCGTTGTAGGTTAAGTACATGCTGCCTTTGTCGACAAGAAAGCGGACATGCTCTTGGAGACGTTCGGAATTTCGAAACGACTCACTCAACCGGCTCACAACGGCTTCTTCTTCAGGGGTTAAGCGGTATGGATCAGCTGGATCCACTGTTGGAAAATGCGCATCTTTCAACGGATATGTTTTGCCATTGAGTGTAATCGTCTCATAAGACGAGTCCATCTTTTCTAGCATCAACCGGTGATCCATCTTGAACTCTGGATGGCGGTTGATGACTTGTCCTTCTAATTTAAATTGAATGACCGCCATTGCCTGTTGAATTTTAGTGAGTTGGTGAATTTCATCATCAAAGTACGCATTTTTTGATGCATCCATCACTGGATAAAAGGCGTCTCCTTCTAGACGGGAGTACGTAGATTCCGCAAAACTAACCAAGTGTCGCAAAGAGATCCCATACGCATCTTCCACTATCTCTAAGTTATCGTACCGAGCTGAAATTCGAATGACGTTTGCCATACACACTTCGGACCCACACGCAGCTCCCATCCAGATGATGTCGTGGTTGCCCCACTGAATATCGACTGAATGATGCTCAATCAGTGCATCCATAATTTTTTCTGGATGAGGGCCTCGATCATAAATGTCTCCTGCCACGTGCAAGTGGTCCACTACAAATCGTTGAATCAAATAACACATAGACACAATAAACCGTTCGGCTTGTTCCAACAAAATAATGCTCGCAATAATTTCTTTGTAGTAATCATCTTTGTCTAAATAACGGTCGTCTTTAGACAGCAACTCTTCTAAAATATACGCAAATTCTTCTGGTAGTGCTCTACGTACTTTAGAGTGCGTATATTTAGACGCTGAATACACAGACAATTGAATCAAAAGCGACAATGTTTCTTTGTACCAAGCTGCAATCTCTTCTTCTGTATTAAAGCCTTCTAAAATCAATACAAGTTTTTCTTCTGGGTAGTAAATCAACGTAGCCAGTGTCTTTCTTTCTGCTTCTGAAAGTTGATCAGAAAACAGTTCATCGATTTTTTGTTTGATGTTTCCAGACCCATTGCGTAGCACGTGCTGAAACGCTTCGTATTCTCCGTGAAGGTCACTCACAAAATGCTCCGTTGCTTTGGGCAAGTTGAGAATGGCTTCCAAATTAATGATTTCTGTGGTAGTAGCTTCAATGGTTGGGAACTCTTTTGACAAAAGTTCTATGTATTTTAAATCCGTCATCGTCTTAATTCCTCTTTTTCAATTAGATTTTTACTTCTCCTAATCTCTGTCTAGAAACAAGCATGGATTTCGCTTTAAAAAACAAAAAAACCAGAGCAGAAAAAGGAAACTAGTTGTCCTTCTTCTTTCTTGTTTTTCTCTTCGTCCGTTTTAATAATGTTCCGCTAACCGTCGTTTCATGTCTCGTTCTTGGTCTTTTCGTTTTAAGGTTTCGCGTTTGTCGTATTGCTTTTTCCCTTTGGCTAGCCCAATCAAGACTTTGGCGTATCCATTTTTAATGTACACTTTAAGAGGGACCAATGTATAGCCGCTTGACTTGATTTCAACATGCAACCGCTCAATTTGTTTTTTCTTCATCAAGAGCTTACGCGTACGCGTCGGCTCATGGTTAAAGATGTTTCCTTGTTCAAAGGGCGCAATGTGCACGTTGACCAAATACACTTCGCCATTGCGAATGTGCGCAAAGCCATCTTTTAAGTTGATTTTCCCAGCACGAATCGATTTGATTTCGGTTCCGGTTAAAACCATCCCTGCTTCCACCGTATCGATGATTGTAAAATCATATCTGGCTTTCCTATTTTGGGCGATCAGTTTGCCTTCTTCTCTTGGCATCTCTGACACCTCCTGTTTTAACGTTTATTTTTGTGTTTGTTTTTTGAATCAAATGGTTTTTTGCTTCCTTTGGACTTATCAAAAGAAGGTTTTCCACCGTCACGTCTGCGACCGTTGCTGCCAGGGCGTGGTTTGCGTGGCTTGCTGGCTTTTAATTTACGCAACTCTTCTGCACTCATCATTTCAGCTTCATTGTCTTCTGCAATCGCAAAGTCAACTTGTCGCAATTCTGCACTTGCATCGGTAACTTTTACTTTGATTTTGTGGCCAATCCGGTAAATGACTCCCGTACGTTGCCCAACTAGCATCATATTTTTTTCGTCAAACTCAAAGAAGTCTTGTTTCATATTAGAAATGTGAATCAACCCTTCGATTGTGTTTGGCAATTGGATAAACATCCCAAAGCCCGTAACCGACACAATGACGCCATCATAGGTTTCCCCAATTTTGTTTTCCATGTATTCGGCCTTTTTCATGCTGTCTGTTTCACGTTCAGCATCAATGGCACGACGTTCAGCGATTGAGCTGTGTTCAGCAATTTGTGGCAAGCGTTCAGCCCATTTGCTC
>CAYZZA010000042.1:0-6008 GCA_964482685.1 uncultured Carnobacteriaceae bacterium | reverse complement strand
CTTTTTTGGATGTGCCCACTTCTGCATAGTAGTGAATCAAACGGTGCAAGATCAAATCTGGGTACCGACGAATAGGAGACGTGAAGTGAGAATAAAACTCAGCTGCAAGTCCAAAGTGACCGATTGGGTCTACGTCGTATTTAGCTTGTTTCATGCTCCGCAGTAATAACATTGACACTACTGCTTCACCTGGTTTGCCTGAGACTTTATCTAAAACTGTTTGAAGGGCACGTGGCGAAATGTCTTCACTTGTTCCTTTCATCGAAATTCCAAAGGCTGTTACAAATTCCATAAAGGTTTGCATCTTCACGGCATCTGGTTGATCGTGAATCCGGTACAAGATAGGCAATTGTTTTTTCGTATAATGCTCAGATACCGCTTCGTTAGCAGACAACATGAACGACTCAATCATGCGTTCGCCCACTCCTCTGTCTAACACTTCAATATCAATTGGGTTCCCGAGGTCATCCACAATAATTTTGGCTTCATTTGTTTCAAAATCAATCGATCCACGTGCAACACGTCTTGTTTCCAACAACTCATGTAACGCGCCCATGGCTTCAAACATCGGAACAAGTGGAGCGTATTGTTCTCTTGTGGCTGGGTCTTGGTCGGTAATAATGGCATTCACAGCTGTATAGGTCATTCGCTCAGTTGTGTTGATGACACTTGGGTAAACGTCGTAGCGCACCCGTTTTCCAGTTGCGTCAAATTCCATTTCACAGGTCAACGTCAAACGGTCCACATGTGGGTTTAACGAACAAATCCCATTGGACAACAATTGTGGCAACATTGGAATCACACGGTCGGTTAAATACACACTTGTGCCTCGTTTGAAAGCTTCTTCGTCAATGGCACTATTGTCTCTAACGTAATGTGCAACGTCTGCAATGTGCACCCCTAGTACAAAGTGTCCGTTGTCCAACTTGCGTACATGAATGGCATCATCCAAGTCTTTGGCGTCCGCTCCATCAATTGTTACCAATACTTCATTGCGTAAATCTCTACGTCCTTCTAGTTCAGACGGGAGCACGCGGTCTGGAATCGCTTCTGCTTCTTTGATGACCTCATCCGGAAATTCTGACGGAATGCCATGTTTGTACACCACAGACAAAATGTCAATCCCAGGTTCATTTTTGTATCCAAGTGTTTTGGCAACTAACCCTTGCATGCTGCCTGAGTTTTCAGTGGATGGGTACCGGGTAATTTCCACAAGAACAACACTCTCGGACACTGGGCGAATCCCTTGGGCTTCAATAAAGACACGCAACGAAGACAAGCGTTTGTCGTTAGGTTCCACAAAACCATAAAAACCTGTTTCGTCAACGCCTTTGTCGTCATAGGCAGTAAACTCCCCAACGAGTTGCGAGACACGGTGTTCCAAAACAGCCAAGACCATTCCTTCAGGTCCTTTGCCACTTTTTGGATCTGCCGGTTTTGTCAGTTCGAGCGACACAATGTCGCCCTCCATCGCATAATTGGTTTTATTTGGGGGGATAAACGCATCTTGCTCTTCGCCTTCCATCTCTACAAATCCAAAACCACGGTCATTGGCGTGAAACTTTCCGGTTAATATATCTTTTTCAGCTGTTAATTTAAATAGACCACTTTTCGTTAAAAAGACACGTCCTTCACGTTCTAAATCGGCTAAAGCAGTCACAAGTTGCTTAAACTCTGCAAAGCCATCCATGTCCATGCCTGTGCTTAGGTCTTTTGTCTCAAAGGCTTTTTCTTCCCTTTTTTTCATATAGGCAAGAATTGATTGTTTGATTGTTTCAATTGAACTCATCTAAATCCTCCATCCCAGTCTAAACGATCCAAAAAGAGCAACACATCTTTTTGCAACTCTGTCCGATAGTCGCCTACCGTTAAAGCGTGTGTGCCCGTTGCGTACCACTTCAATTCCACGCGTGCGTGGGAAAGAGCGTCCGCAAAGTCAAACGCAGAGTCAGGAGAGACAATTGTATCGTCTCCTCCTTGTGCAATAAAGACAGGTAGTCGAATGGTCGCGTAAGCGGGTTCCATTTTTTGTGCTTTATTTTGTAAGTCTTGTACTATCTGTGTGAGCTTCGGTTCTAGCGTCGTGTGCATTGCGCGAATGTCTTGTTTCTTGTAGCCAGCTTGTGTATAAATGTCATCCAAATACGACCAATAGACAGGTGCCACGCGAATCTGTGCGGTTGGCATCACGGGGGACGCAAACACGCCGCCTCCCACGAGGCCTCCCTCAAGCATCAAGTGCATGGCCATCACGCCACCTAAAGAAAGACCAAAAGCTGCGATAGATGTATAGCCTTCGCTTCTCAAAAACTGAAGGGCCGCGTGCGCATCCTCGGTCCACTCTTCTACCGAAGACGCGAGCACATCTTCAGGGTGAGGCGTATTGTGACCTGTAAAAGTAGGCGCATACACGGTGTAGCCTTTGCGTTCCAGTGCCCGTCCAAGACTTAACACATCGTTTGGGGTACTGGAGAACGCATGAAAGAGTAACACCGCGCGTGGTCCACTCTTAAAATAAAAGGTTTTGTCTCGCACCTTCTCGCACTTCCTTTGTTCTTTTGTATCCTTATCATACTTGAAATGAGCCTCTTTTCATACTAAAAAACACAGTTCCATCGCTTGTTTTCTAAAAGTATCCAACGAAAGAAAAAAAACACTCCATGAAAAGAAGGGGTTAGACCCTTTTGAGCAGCATAAAAACCGCTAAAAACACAAAAACCACTCCAGAAGAGTGGTGTGCATACAATCCCAATTATCTTAAGACTGTCAGCAAAATGGCGATTCCAAAAAATAAAATCCCTAAATAAATCGTCATTTTACGAAGGAAGGCTTCAAACCCTCTTGCTTTTTGCTTGCCATAGATTTGTGAACCCCCACCAATAAACGCATCGGAGGCATTCATTGTTTTAGTCGGTTGAAGCGCAACCACTAAAATCATCAATCCGGACACAATCAATATCACTGTTAAAAAAAGATCGTACATTTCTTTGTCCTCCCGTCTCATGACACACTAATCTCATCTTATATAATAGCACAAACAAAGATTCTTTTCTAGACGTTCCTTTTTAGGTTTTCTTTCTCATTAAAGAATCTATGCCTCTTTTTTATTCTAACGCACATCTCACCTATATCCAACGTATATCCAACACATAGCTAGATATTCTTTTTTAAAAAACAACCCCCAACTGCGTGTCTTTTCCTACATATATATATATATATATATATAGGAAAAGGCACGCAATCAGAGGTTGGTGGTCAAACAAATTCGTACGTGTGTCTTCTAGTCGTCTCTTTTCCTTCATGTATTGATTAAAGGTTATAGAAAACGCCCGCACCCTCATACACAGCTAACTCTCCCAATTGATCTTCAATGCGAAGCAATTGGTTGTATTTGGCAATGCGGTCTGTCCGACTGAGAGAGCCTGTTTTGATTTGGCCCGCGTTGGTTGCGACGGCAATGTCTGCGATGGTCGTATCTTCAGTTTCTCCAGAACGGTGTGAAATCACCGCAGTATAGCCAGCTTTTTTCGCCATTTCAATTGCATCAAACGTTTCACTCAATGTCCCAATTTGGTTGATTTTAATCAAAATAGAGTTTGCGATTCCTTGTTCAATTCCTTGAGCCAACTTTTCGGTGTTCGTCACAAACAAATCATCCCCAACAAGTTGGATCTTGTGCCCTAATTTTTCGGTCATGATTTTGAACCCTTCCCAATCGTTTTCGTCTAATCCATCTTCAATTGACACAATTGGGTATTTGGCAGCTAAGTCTTCATACAAAGAGACCAATTCTTCCGCGGGTAAAGTCTTGTTTTCGGACGCCAACTGATACACTTGTTTATCCGCGTCATAAAATTCAGACGACGCAACGTCTAGTGCCAATTGGAAATCGTCTCCGGGCTTATACCCAGCCCGTTCAATGGCTTCCATAATCACTTGTAGCGCTTCTTCATTGGAGGCCAAATCAGGCGCAAATCCGCCTTCGTCTCCAACGGCTGTATTTAAGCCACGTTCTTGGAGCACACGTTTTAGGGAATGGAACACTTCTGTTCCCATACGAATGGCTTCTTTAAACGTAGGTGCGCCTACTGGCATGATCATAAATTCTTGGAAATCAATGTTGTTGTCCGCGTGAGACCCCCCATTTAAGATGTTCATCATCGGGGTAGGCAACAATTTGGCATTGAATCCACCTAAATACTGATACAACGGCAGATCCAAATAATCCGCTGCGGCACGCGCACAAGCAACCGATACACCGAGAATGGCGTTGGCACCAAGACGGGATTTGTTTGGAGTCCCGTCCAAGGCAATCAATTCTTGGTCAATAGCCAATTGATCGCGGACGTCATAGCCAAACAACGCATCCGCAATTTCTTCGGTTACTTTATCCACGGCTTGTTCAACCCCTTTGCCGTCATAACGGGAAGGATCTCCGTCACGCAGTTCGTGGGCTTCATGTTCCCCAGTGGAGGCACCAGACGGCACAATGCCTCGTCCAAAAGCACCACTTTCTGTAAAGACTTCAACTTCTACAGTTGGATTTCCACGTGAATCTAAGACTTCGCGTGCAATAACATCGGTAATAATTGGCATGGTTATACTCCCCTTTTTTCTGTTTGATGTGCAATCAGTGAACGTCCCGTCATCTCTTCCGGTTTTGGAACGCCTAACAATTCCAACATTGTGGGCGCAATATCTGCTAACACTCCATCTGTTCGAAGCGTCACCCCTTTTTTCGTTACAATCACTGGAACGGGCTCTGTCGTATGCGCCGTGTGTGCATCCCCTTCAGGCGTCAACAACGTGTCCGCATTGCCATGATCCGCAAAAATCAGCGCTGTTCCACCTTTTTCAAGCAACGCATCGACTACGCGTCCAAGATTGTCGTCTACGGCTTCTATCGCTTGAATCGTAGGGGTTAACTTGCCGGAATGTCCCACCATATCTGGGTTCGCAAAATTTAAGATGATGCTGTCGTATGTATCAGATTGAATCGCATCGACTAACGCATCGCCTACTTCATACGCACTCATTTCAGGTTTTAAATCATACGTTTCTACATGTGGAGATGGAATTAAAATCCGGTCTTCTCCTTTAAACTCATCTGTGCGTCCGCCATTCATAAAGAAAGTCACATGGGGATATTTCTCGGTTTCCGCAATCCGCAACTGGGTCAACCCATGTATGGAAAGCACCTCCCCTAGGACATTCTTTAGCTGGATAGGCGCAAACATCACGTGCGCGTCGAGCGTTGGTGTGTACTGCGTCATCGTCGCAAAGAAGAGGTCTTGAGGGGTCACTCCTCGGCCAAAGGCCACAAAGTCTGGTTCAGTGAATGCTTTTGACAATTGAATGGCGCGGTCTGGACGAAAGTTAAAAAACACAACCGAATCGTCTGACTGAACCCCTGGAAGCGGCTTGCCATCTTTATTCAAGATAATCGGTGTCACAAATTCATCATATACACCACTATCGTATTGCTCTTGCAGCGCTGCGAGTGGATCTTCAGTGTGTGCACCTGTACGGTGGACAAGGGCATCATACGCTTGTTGAACTCGTTCCCACCGCGTGTCGCGGTCCATCGCATAAAAGCGTCCCACAATCGTCGCCAATTCACCACTGTTTGTGTCATCCAAGAAAGTTGTCAATGCGCGAATGGAGGCTAGTCCCGAATCCGGTGCCACATCGCGCCCATCTGTAAACGCATGGACATAAACTTTTTCCAGTCCTTCTGCTTTGGCGATTTCTAAAAGCCGATACAAATGACGCACGTGGCTATGCACACCGCCATCGGAGACAAGCCCCATCAAATGAAGCGCGGAACCGTGTGCTTTGGCATGTGCGATGGCCTCTACATAAGCCTGATTCGTGTCTAACTCTCCCTCGGTGATGGCTTGGTCAATCCGCGTGATACTTTGATAGACAACGCGCCCCGCACCGATATTGGTGTGGCCGACCTCGGAGTTGCCCATTTGACCTTCAGGCAATCCAACAGCCAAGCCAGA
>CAYZZA010000041.1:0-11839 GCA_964482685.1 uncultured Carnobacteriaceae bacterium | reverse complement strand
TAATCATATTGAGTAACAATCCAATCAAGTGGCTAACTTAAACTTGAAATTCACGCAAAAAAAAGAGAGTGAACATCCCAAGGATATAAACTAAGTGATGCCCACGAAACACTTTTATGAATGGAGCATTTTCATGCCAAAATGGATTCACACATTCAACTCCTTTCATCCGTTACGTTTGTCAGGTGTTTTTGGGTCTCCTATGTGCTTAAAATTTTGCATTTCTGCACACGAATGGTGGCTTAAGTGGCCGTTGGTTCATCGTCTCTTTTTTCTAGGAAGATGCACCTCAATATGGCCAGAATAGCACATCGGGCGAGGAGAACCAACAAAAATGGTGTGCCCTACTGTACCCATTTTATTGGTATGGGCTCTGATAAGGGCTCTGGGGGCTAGCAGGCTAAAGAAGCAGAGGGCCGTTGCATCAACCTGACCGCCTATTTAAGAGCAAAAAACAAGCGCTAGCCCTTAGGTGTTGTTGCCCAAACCTGCAAGGAAGAAGTTCTGGACAAACAGCGCGTGGCATGTTCTGCTACTCATTTATCAAAAAAAGAACGCTAGAGGCATATTCAGGTGTCCGCTTATCTCTTCATGGTAGTTTTGGTCCTTTTTATGAAGCGTTTTTTCGTTTGAACCAAAAATAAAAAGACCACGCACGTCTTTTTTAAAAAGAAATGTGTGGTCTTTTTTATTTTAGAGGTATTTTGTCCCAACGCTCTTGTTTAAAACTCAAGCCCAAGCACAGCCGAGACCCCTTCGTTGTAGTAATGTTTTTTCATCACTACTTCTGACACTAGGTCTGCTTTCTCCATGACGCGTTCATGAGCGTTTCGCCCTGTTAGTACAAGATGCATTTTTTCAGGACGGTTGTCGATCAACTCCAAGACTTCTTCTAACGGCACAACATCGTCCACTGGAAACTCTTTGAGTGCTAAGACGTTGTTGAGTTCGTCTAGAATCACAACATCGTAGTCTCCACTCATCACACGCTCTTTGGTGAGTGTCCAGGCTTTTTCAAATCCAGAACGATGTTCTTCAGGAGTTTTCTCCCACGTAAACCCTCCTACACCCGTTTGAATCAGCTCAATCCCTAAGGTGTCCAGCGGCTCTTGTTCTCCGTAGCTTCGGCTGTTGGCTGATTTGATAAATTGAATGATCAGCACTTTTTTTCCATGACCAGATGCACGCACGGCTAACCCCAAGGCCGCAGTCGTTTTTCCTTTTCCATCCCCTGTATAGACAAGGGTTAACCCTCTTTCTGGATCAGGCTTTGCCATTTCTTTCGCTCCTTTTATGTACCACACACGGTTACAGCTTGCTTTCTTTTGCTTGTAAAATCATTTGAGGGACATTGGCTGTTGGATGCTCCAAGATAATGGGAGAAGTCCCATACACTTCCTCAATCAACTTGGCTTGTAGAACTTCTTCAGGTGTGCCTTTTTTAACAATCCGCCCCTTGTGCATGAGGAGTAGTTGATCACAATACAAGGCCGCTAGATTCAAATCATGCAGAACGGACACAACGGTTAGTTTCGTATGCTTTTGCCACATGCGTATTTGGTCCATCAATTGAATTTGATGGCCAATATCCAAGTAGGTAGTGGGCTCATCTAACATGACAAGAGACGGTTCTTGTACCATTATTTTCGCAAGGGCCACGCGTTGTCGTTCTCCTCCGCTTAGCTGATTTAATTCTCGGTTTTCTAATGAGGTGAGAGACATTTTTTCCAATACCTCATTCACAAGAGATGCTACGTCTTTTTTCTCGTCCCCAAACCAATTTTGAAATGGAAACCGACCCATTTCAACCACTTCTCGGACCGTAAATCCGATAGGTGGAAGTGCTTCCTGCTGCAAGACCGCAACGGATTGAGCTAGTTCTTTTTTAGAGAACGTGTGTACATTTTTCCCTTCATACTGGACCGTCCCGCTGTTGGCCTTTTCGCTACCGGACAACAGATGAAGGAGAGTTGTTTTTCCACTTCCGTTGGGGCCAATAATGCCAAGGGATTCCCCCGGTTGTATGGAAAAATGAATGTCTGTTAAAACTTGTTTTTTTCCGAAAAATTTATTTAAGTTGGTTGTTTGTAGAATGGCTTCTATGGAGAAACGCCTCCTCTAGACTGTTTGCTTTTCCGTAATAAATAAGCAAAGAAAGGAGCCCCTAGAAAAGCAGTGATCACACCAAGTGGAATTTCCGTAGGACTGAGTAACGTCCGTGCCAGCGTATCTGCCCATAAAACAAACACCCCACCAAAGATGGCCGTGACTGGAATAAGCACACGGTAATCCGGTCCAACAAGCAAGCGAACCAAATGAGGGACGACTAGCCCCACAAACCCAACAGTTCCTACAATGGATACGGCTGCGGCGGTCACAAATGTAGAAATCATCAACACAATCAACCGTGTCCGTTTGACGTCGACACCCAAATGAACGGCTTGTTTTTCACCAAGAGCAAAAATATTCAAGGTGCGGCTATACGCCATGAGGGAAACAAACCCAATAAGCAAACACGGCAACAAGACTGGAATAAATTCCCATCCACGTAACGACAAGCTCCCCATCAACCAAAACACAATTTCGTTGATGACTCGGTCTGACATCGAGACCATAAACGAAACAAAGGAACTAAGAAAAGCCGACACAACCACACCGGATAAGATAATGGTTTCTAGATTGTATTGACCATCTATATTGGCGAGTCTCAACACCACAAGCAAACTCAGTAATCCCGTGAAAAAGGCCACCAGTGGAATCGTCCAAATCCCAAGTATGCTTGTTTGAAGGCCAAACACAATCACAAATGCGGCACCTACAGACGCACCAGAAGCCACCCCTAATGTATAGGGGTCTGCGAGGGGGTTTCTTAATACACCTTGAAACCCTGCTCCGGCTAAGGACAAACACCCTCCCACTAAGACTGCTAAAATCACACGTGGCAATCGGACTTTTAAAATAATTTGTTCGGAAGATTCTTTCCAAGTAACCGGAATCTGCTTACCTATTACTGGAAGTTGTTTTAATAGAATTCCCCAGACATGTTGCAAAGACAACTGGGCGGTTCCAATCGATAGACTGATGACTGTAGAAAAAAGGAGAAGGATGAGCCCAACTCCTCCCCATATAACCAACCGATTTTTCACACTCATTTTGTGTATAATTCAGGATAAATGGCTTCAGCAAATTGTTTCAAGGCTTCTGTTACGCGGGGCCCAATGCGTGACACAATATTTTCTTCAATTGGCACGAGACGGTCTTCTTGAATCGCGGTCATTTTTTCCCAGCCGCCTCGTTGTTGGATCAAGTCTTTCAAAGGCTCTTCTGTTTCAAAATCAACAGCGTCTTTGGCATAGATGATAACCTCTGGATTGACTTCAATAATTTTTTCTTCGTTTACTTCATTCCAACCTTCTACGTCCCCAGCGGCGTTGACTCCACCTGCGAGCGTAATCAGTTCATCTAAAAACTCTCCTGAACCAACTGTCCATCCTGGCGCAAACTCGACATAGACTGTCTTTTTGTCGTCTTCTGAAACATCTTTTACGGCTTCTCGTACGTCGTCAATATCTGCTTGCATGTCTGCGACAAGTTCTGCTGCTTCTTCTTGTGCATTCACGATGAGACCAATTTGTAAGATGTTGTCCATGATTTCATCCAAAGTACTTGCATCGTTTTTGTACATCGGCAACTCTAAATCACGCAATTTTTGCGCCACGTCGTCGCTCATTGAAATGCCACCGATAACAAAATCCGGCTCAAGCGCTAGGATGGCTTCTTCGTTTGGATCGACTACTCCGCCCACTTTTTCTTTTTCTAAGGCTTCTTCAGGATAATCGTCATAGTCAGAGACCCCGACAAGTTTATCGCCTAAACCAAGAGCGAATAAAATTTCTGTTTCTGAAGGAGAAGCAGACACGATTCGTTCTGGTTCTGTTTCAATCGTGACTTCTGTTCCAGTAGCGTCGGTCACCGTTAAAGGATATTCGGTTTGCGTTGCCCCTTCATTCATGGTGGATTCTTGTACAGTAGTATCTACAGACGGTTGACTTTCAGTTGTCTGTGTATCCGCAAAACTACATGCACTCGCAAAGATAATCGTTGCGGTTGTAAAAAAGGATAATAAATACTTTTTCATTTTACATGCTCCTCAAATTTTTAAGCCTACTTAAACGTCTTGATTGTCCTCATTTTTTCCAACAAAAAAGCCTTGTTCGGCTTCGGGAACAAGGCAGGCATTTACATGCACACAAAAACTGCTTTAAAAAGACATACAGACGTTCGTATGCTCCTTAAAAAGTACAGTTCATGCCTACCTTTTCCGCGAAGGTTTTCATTGGCGATTAAGTAGGCAGGTTTCCTGGCTGATGGTTGCTTATGGTGGGCTCACACCTAAGCAAGTACCTCTCCCTTCCCGTTTCAAACAGTGGGCTACGAGATACTTATGACCAATTCACAGTGACGGGATCGCGTCAGATTTCCACTGACTTCCCTTTTACCTTTACGCGTGCGTAAAGCACCTACTTAATGATTCTATTCAATTGTTCAAGTAAAGCTCTTACGACAGTGTATCAGATAAAGGTTAAAAAGCAAACACGCTTCGGGCTCTTTGTTCACCAAGACCCTACAAAAAGAGCGTCGTTTATCTGTTCTTCTAAGGTTGAGTGATATGTTTTTTCATAGACGACAATGTAGCACGTAGCGGGACCAGCAGATTTTTTGGTGTCTAGACTCTCACAAAAGCGCGCCTTTATTTCTGGATGTATTTTTTTGAGCTCTAGGTCGATCCCCTTGGAGCCTACTGGAATCAAGGCCACAACCTCTTCTTGTTCGCTTAGCCATTTGTATGTCTGTAAAGAAGCCACTTTATCTGCATGGATGAGAACGTCCGCGCCTACAAGTGGCTGTCCCACTACCGCAACATGAAAACGACTTGACATGGTGTCTTCCCACTCGCAAAAAGGCTGTTTGTCTGTTTTGCCTCCTTCTATTTTGCCTACAATCGATAGACTAGTGGCGGATTGTTGCATCGTAAAATTCGACTCGCTGCTTCCTGTCACAGGAAGCGGGGCTATCCCAAGTTCTGTGTATCCTTTGTACACACCCGCAAGCAATTTTTCCCAAGCCGCGTCCCCGTTAAAATTATGTAAAACCACAGATAGAGGAAAAGCACCCGACGACACACACTCCATATAAGCGACTCGAAACAAAAAATAAGCCACCGTCTCATACGAAACAGGCACCTTGTCTAAAGGTTTTTCTCCAATCGCTCCACTGTTGTCACTGGCAATCACAAGACCCTCTTGGCCTGCGACGTGCAACACATCAGATTGTATCTTGAGCTTTACCATTTAGGTTGCACCCACCCTGGCTTTAGGTGCGACTGTAGGCGAGGCAAGAGAATCCACGCAATCGCCACATTTAACGTAGATGCAATCAGTAAAGACGGGGTGATGGCGATGTAAAACTCGAGACTCATGATATAAATAAACGGAATCGAGGCAACTAGTCCATTTAAGAAAACAAACACACTGGCTGCACCGAACCGATTGGAGTCATACAAAAGACCAAATAGCCACACAAGTAGAGCCATTTCACCCGCAATCATTAAATGAAACAAACCCAGAGGCATGGCCACTAGGAATGCAGATGCCAAGTGCCCAAAGGCACCTACAACTGCGCCGGATTTTTTCCCAAGTAGGACGACTGCCACAAGGGCCGGGAATAAATCTAGCGCCACACTCCCAACTGGAGAAGGGATCTTTATCAGTGCTCCCACAACACTTAACGCAATAAACAATGAAATGGAACTTATTTTTTGTACCGTCATTTTACTACCTCCTCTCCTACTTCACTTGCGTGCTGAGCCCATACCAAATTTGGTCCACACGTTCTGCTTTTTTTATCAAGTCTTGATAAAACCAACCGGTTACGTCGCGCCATTTTCTGCGCTCTGGCTCCATCGGGACAATTCCTTTTGAAAAGTCTGTCCCAATCAGGACAACTTTCCGTGTGGGTTCAGCTTGTTCCCAATGAAGAACCGTGTCTATCCAGTTTTGTCCAGCCATGCGTGCTTCGTCCAGCTCATGTGTCTCTGCCCACGTTTGGGTCAGCTGTTCCACAGATGCAAGGACAAGCGTGCATTCTGCCCACTCAGGCAAGCGGACGTCTTCGTGAGGCTGCATGTCTACCCACTCTACGTGCTTGTCTGTTTGGTATCGTTTGTTGACCCAGTCTCTTTTGCCATTGAAGGCACCACCGATAACGATGTGCATCTCTCTAACCTCCTAAATGATTCTTGTGTCTTCCACGTTAATTGAAACCCGCGACTCGTTGGAATGTCCCAGTCAAAAAAATGGTTGTCCGACGTCACCAATCTGGACAACAATACCCGAATAACCCCACCATGGACGACCATCGTCAGGTATTTTGCGAGAGAGTCTTCTTGCGTCACCTTCTCCATGCCACGCCAGACACGTGTAGCAAAAGCTTGAAAGCTCTCTCCGCCTTCTGGACGTGTATGAAACGGATCGGCAATCCAGTCTTGATAGGTTTTTTTGTCTTTTAACCCCGCATAGCTTTTTTGTTCGAATGCCCCGAAGTGCATCTCACGAAAGTCTTTGCTTTTTTGAATCGGCTGACCTGGAAACAAGATCGTAGCGGTTTCGGTACAACGACGCAAATCACTCGTGAGGATGTTGGTTGGGGTAAACGAAGTGAGTGTTTGTGCAACTTCAGCTGTTTGGATGCGGCCCTTTTCGCTTAAGGCGCTATCGGTCCAGCCTATGTATTGTTTGCGTTCATTTTCGAGCGTCAACCCATGCCGAAATACGGTAAGAGTAAAAGAATCAACCATAAAACCACCTCCAATCCTTCTGTAGCAGCACCAATCACATCGCCGGTTATGCCGCCAAACCACCGGATGGCTTTTTGTTTCACAAAAAAGAAAAAGCCACTCGTGATGCTAAAAAACAAGATAAACACCACTCCGATAGGTGGGTGCACAAAGAACAAGCCGAGTCCACTGAGTACATACAGCCCGTAAAACGGCAACGTATGGGTGGTTTTCGCCGCTTGAAACAAATGGCCCAAACCTGTGTCTTTGGCACTTGGAGTGGAGACGAGCATAAGCCCCATCAACATCCGTGACAAGACTGGAATCAAGAAAATTGCCCAAAAAGTGACAAGTGTGGGAGTGTGTATCACTTCGTAGATAAACACGAATTTCGCCGTCAACAACACCACTATCCCCAATACACCGAATGCCCCTACTCGGGGGTCTTCCATGATGGCGCGCCTTTTTTCAGGATTTTGATAGGAAAAATAAGCATCGGCACTATCCATCCAGCCATCTAAATGAATCCCCCCTGACCAGACAATCGTACTAAGCCACACAAAGAAAGTTGTGAGGAGCGGTGAAAACGACGTATGCGCATGCAACACATAAGCCGTCAAACTGTAGAGAACCCCAAACCCCATCCCCAAAACAGGCAACAAGCGAATGGCGCGTTCTATGTGTTTAGGTGTCATTGGTACTTCAATGGATATCGGAACAATACTAAAAAATTGAATAAGCAACAGCAACCCATAGCCATAACTCATCATGACGGTTTCCACGTCTGAATAATGGTATCGATCTGGTCAAAATCTATGTATGGCGCAAACTTTGTCAGGATGTCTTCGTATTTATCGCCTGCAAACTCTTTTGTGGGTGGGAAGTAATTTTGTTCAGACAAAGAATCTTCTGGCTCAATGTGATGCGAGATAAAAGGCAAAATGCCAAGAATAGGCAGGCCTGTTTCTTGTTCGAGCCATTCTTTTCCGGCTGTAAACAACGCTATCTCCCCTTGAAACTTGTTGATGACGATGCCTTTGACACGTTTTCTTTCGGCTTCGGTCAGCAACGTGAGTGTGCCGATGACGCTCGCAAACACGCCTCCTCTATCGATATCTGCGACCAACACGACGGGCAGGTCCGCCATCTCAGCTACTTTCATGTTGACTAACTCTTTTTCTTTTAAGTTCAACTCAACAGGACTGCCGGCTCCTTCTGCTAACAGGAGGTCGTAATGTTTTTCTAGAAAGTCGAGCGATGTTTGAATTGCCTCTAGTCCTTTTTCGTAAAACTGCTCACGGTATTCTGTCCCGGACACAACACGGACTGACTTGCCTTGTAAAAAGACTTCGGCTTGTTGGTTTTTGACAATTTTTAACACAATCGGATTCATTTCTGTTACAGGAGCTTGTTTGGCGGCTTCTGCTTGGAGTGCTTGTGCACGAGAAATGTATGTTCCGTTGCTTGTTTCTGCCAAATACGTGGTCATGTTTTGTGATTTAAACGGAGCCACACGGTAGCCTTGATTGGCAAAATAGCGACAAAGTAAGGTTTGAACCATACTTTTCCCAACATCTGAAGCGGTTCCTTGAATCATCAACCCTTGCATATACATCCCTCATTTCTTTTGAATGGGTATTCCGGCTTCGATTGTGTAGGCTTCGTCCGCAAACGCGACAATCTCTTGATGCAGTTCACCCAGTAATTTTTGATAAATAAACACGACATCGTTTTTTGGATCAAGTGGATCATAGAGGACTTCATTGGAGACAACGACTAATGTGGTTAAGTTTTGAGACAATTGACTTATCCCTTTGATTATTTTTTTCTTTACATTATGTTGATAATTTATATCTTTAAACAATTGTTCTTCAAAATTTCCTTTGAACAATTCATTTGTGAGCAACAGAGTCAGACAATCCAATAAAACCACAGTGTTTTCAGGCATATATGGAAGAGTGCGCTCGATGTCTACTGATTGTTCAATTGTTTTCCAAGTAACACCACTTTTTTTCCGATCTTCCTGATGGCGTCTTACTCGGTCGTCCATTTCCTCGTCTTCCCGTTTTGATGTAGCGAGATAATATAAATGAGAAGAGTGTTGTTCTGCACATTTTTCTGCATACTTTTCTGCAAAGCTACTTTTTCCAGAGCGTGCACCTCCAGTGATAAACACTAGTTTTTCATCCATTCACTCAACACCTCCACTAATTCGTCCATTTCATGCATAGGTCGGATCGCAAACCGTAACCATGTCCCGGATAAATACGGGTAGTTTTCTGTATGTCGGGGCACGATGCCCCTTTTCAACAAGAATAATAGTAACTCTTTTTGATTGGTTAAGTCTGGATCACGGAGTAAAAAGAAATTCACTTTGCTATTTGATACAAGGAAACCTTGTTTTTTGAATTTAGGAAAAAATTGTTTTCTAATATCTGAAATATAACGTTGTGTACGCTCAACAAAGATGGATTCGTCAAGAATGGTTTCCCCTATTTGTAACGCAAGGGCATTGACACTCCAATAAGGTTGATAGCTACGCAAGGAGTCGACAAGTTTTCTTTCAGCAAACAACATACCCAAGCGAATCCCTGCAATGGCGTACATTTTTGTCACCGAGCGAAGAATCAGTAAGTAGTCGGATTTTTCTATGTGTGAAACCATAGAATACACCTCATCCGAGAAGTCGTAGAACGCTTCATCTAAAATCAAATAACATTTATTTTTTTCGCATAGGTGTAGAACGTTTTCTAAAGTCTGTTGATCATATAGTTCACCCGTCGGATTATTAGGGTGACACAAAAACAGCGCATCTTGGTTTTTTATTGCTTTTTCTAAAGTCTCTGTATGTTCTAAACAGTCAACTGCAATATTCGTCACTGTCGCCCCATGAGCGACACACATGCGTTCGTATTCTGAAAAGGTTGGTTGTAGCAACAGGATGTTTTTCCCACGGAAATGAATGGCAATCAACTGAATTAATTCTGCCGCACCATTTCCCAATAAAATATGCTCCGGATGAATTTCTTCTTTTTTGGCAATTTTGTTTTTCAAGTCTTGTCCTTGAGGATCTGGATAGTCGATGATTTCAGTTTTCCATTTATTCCACTGTTCAAATATACTTTCTGGAGGACCGAGTGGGTTCAAATTGACACTAAAATCAAGGATTCTATCTGGCATTTGTAGGCCTAGTTGTTCATATATGTATTTAGGATTAGACCCATGTTTTGGTAAACGCATATAATCCCATCCCTCCTACACTCATCACGAGAAATAAAAAACACGTTCGCTGCATGCTCCTGATGGCTGTTTGGATGTCGTCTTTTTGTAACGCCCGTATAGGTGTGCCGATTTTAGGCGATTCGGACCGGATGCCTTTGTAGTAGTTTGTCCCACCCAGTTGAATGCCTAATAAAAGCGCGATTGCTGCTTCTGTCCATCCACTGTTAGGGCTGCGGTGATTTTGTGCTTCTTTTCTTAACTGGTTAATAGAAATGCGAGGTGCACCTTCTTTGAGTTTTAGTGTCTTCAACATCAAAACGCCTGTTATTCGAGCTGGTATCCAATTCACGACATCATCTAACCGTGCGGATGCCCAACCGAATTGTTCATATGTTTCATTTTTATACCCAACCATAGAATCACACGTATTGATGGCTCTGTAAAGGAGTGCACCAGGTGCTCCACCAAGTACTGCCCAAAACAGTGGGGCTGTGATGCCATCTGTCGTATTTTCTATAACTGTTTCAATAGTAGCGCGAATAATTTCAGATTCATCTAAGTGTTTTGTGTCTCTCCCAACAATCTGAGCTAACTTTGCGCGTGCCTCCGGCATGTTGTTTTCAGAAAGGGGTCTGTACACATCCATAGCTGCTTCTTTTAAACTTTTTTGTGAAAAGGTCGTCGCAATGAAAAGAGACTCTATCCCTACGCCCATCCAAGGATGAATGGCATAAGCTCCCCTCACTAGAAGGAGGCTCACAGTCGCAACCGACAGCAACACAAGGCCAAGCATCCACACTCCTTGGAGTCGTTTGTTGTGATTCAGCTTTCTATCTAAAAAATAAATTAACTTGCCCATCATTTTAACTGGATGAGGCCAGTTTTTTGGATCCCCAATAATCAAATCGAGTATGTATGCAAATAAAATCGTGAGACTTCGTATTAAAATCATCTTTTTATTCCTTTTCCATTTTATCGTTACAGGCCGTCTTTAGCCCGGAGTATACCGTCTTTTTTCTATGATGTTGTCCAAACAAATTGGCCAGTAATTTATAAGGCAACACGTCAAGTATTCTAAACAGCTGCTCGCTGAGAAAGAGCAGAACGAACGTAGTATATCATAACACATAATAGACATGCGTCTACCTAGCTCATTTTCCAAGTTTATGTTTTGAGTTGTTTCTTATTTATTTGGCAGATCAAAACGTATACTCACGCTTGATTAGATAGGATAGAACGTGGTCTTCATTCTTCTACGCACATTTAAATAATAATCTAGAAATACAAAAGAACGCAACTAAAGCTCTGACATGACAGAGCTTTAGTTGCGTTCTTTTAGGTTTATTATTTTAACCGCAGAGTGAAGGGTTTTCTTGTAAAAACGTAGGTCCCTAAGATGATGATTGTTGGACTAAAAGCTTTTTTTATGCAAGGTAGCCCATGTTTTTCTAGGGTTATGAGTACCGACGGTAAGCCTGACCACACATGGAACTTGAAGGGATACTATTCTTCTTTTGAGATAACTTTTCATCGCTTGACTTTTTCTCATCCCAGATTGGACCTATGCTCATTGTTTCTTTTTCTTTTTCCACTTAGTTTTACATAACAGGAGTATACTAAAGACTAAGATGAACTGAATTAGTGTCATGAAAAAAGAACTACCGCACAAGTGTCAATAATCCTTGTTTTGATAATGTTTAAGTTAAAAAATTGAGTTTGTCATATTTGGCATTAAGTCAAACTAGACTTTTCTAGTTTAAAAGCTATTTAGTGCATTTTATA
>CAYZZA010000040.1:0-11993 GCA_964482685.1 uncultured Carnobacteriaceae bacterium | reverse complement strand
CACTCAAGAACGATCAAATATGAATATTCCAAAAATAATTATTAAAAATCATTAAACAAGCAAGAATCATTTCTGGATGACTTGGCCAACTTGTGGCTAAAGCTTTCCTGGAGAAGAATAGTCACAAAAAAGCATCCCTCCTAATGAAAAAGGAAGGAATGCTTTTTTTATTTATTCTAGTATCTTAACCATGAAATAAGTTGGCGCTGATCAAACGAGCGCGAAGCTTTGGCCCTACATAAGCAGCAAAACTTATTTTTGCGATATCCGTAAGTATGAAAGGCGCCACACCTATTGCAAAGGCAGAACTCACTGATAAGTTAGCTTGATAAGCCAACCAAGACGTCCCCAACAAATAGCAAACCGCTGTTCCAAGGACCATGCCTACCACACACAGATACCACCGGTCCACAAACCGGTCTATAAACAATCCAGCAATAAGCGCCATAAAAATAAATCCGATTAAATACCCGCCCGTAGGCCCCAAAAGTTTAGCTGGACCACTAGTGAAGCCCGAGAATACCGGGAAACCCACAATGCCAACTAATAAATAAAGATTGAGACTAGCTGTGCCTTTTTTCATTCCTAATATATACAATACAATATAAATCCCTAAGTTTGTAAGTGAAACAGGGATCAAACCGATAGGTATCGATAAGGGGCCAAGTATACACAAAACTGCTGTCATGAGCCCGATTGTGGCCAATTGATACGCGTTCGATTTTTTTGTCGTCTTCTTCTTCTTTTTCATCTCTTTCCTCCTATTTCCCAACACCAACACATGCCACTATCAGAGCAGAGTGCCACACGTAGAGTAGTCGTTTCTTTTAATTGTATGTTTTTTTCAAATTGAGGCGATACGGAGAAAAGTACATACTCTTCTTTTTGTGCTCACACTCATTCTTATGATACTATAAGACCGGAAAGATAGTAGGATAGTATTGAAATATGTATCTTATCTACCTCTTTATACATCAAGTGCATCAAACATGTAGCATACAGAAACATCTGCTTGAGTGACGATAAGGAGTTGACGAACATTGAAAAAGAACAGGTTCGATACATTTTTTCACCCATTTGTGATTCTGATATATGGAACGCTAGCCTATAACCTTCATCTTTTAGCAAGATTCGGAGAAAAAAGAAAAAGAATCCCACTCATTCTCCTGAGTGCCCTTTTCTTGTTGGGGTGGTTTGTAGTATCCGTATATCGAGAACGAAAAAAGAAGAAAAACACCTCTGCATCTACTGAAAAAAAGTTTTTCTCCCCTACCGTTTACACAGCTAGTGCTGCTTTGGTGCTGCTTGTGATTACATTCCTGACTGGAAAAAGCCTCTACCAAAGTGCACAAGCCGGTCAAGGGCAATTGTCTTATTATGTGGATCAATACCTAAATGAAAAAGAGCTGTCCTTTACGGAAAAGAATCTATATAAAGACGGACTAAACGGAATCTTCTTGCCTCTTGATGAACAATTTACGCTTCCGAAAGAGTTGTATATTGCTTCCGATTTTTTGATTAACTTTAAAAAAGATGGACGCATCACTGCTTTTGATGGGGAGTTTTATGGAAAAAATGAAGAAGGAGAAAGTGAGTCGTATATTCTTTCTTACAACGAAGAGCGGTCCACTAAAATGACAGTTTCTCTCAATCGAGAGGTTGAAAAAACATATGCCGAAGATAAAAAACTAGATCCGTTATTTGACTTATTGGAACATGTCTCACTTGAGGAAGCTGCCATATCTTATTTGGAAGACGAGTATCGGCTGACGTATACAGGCATTGTGTTTCGCGGCGCTCTTTTAGGGAATAGGTACGAAGTAACCGAAGATGGCACCGTTCTGCCCATTGATCCAGATGTGTCCGGGTATACCCTAACACTGTATGGAAAAACACGTGACATCCCCGAAGATGTTTTTGCTCATTATATCTATGTAGGGGCAAAGACGGTCACAAACGAAGAATTTGAACAACGATGGGAAGACGAAAAAGAACCAATCAATTGGGAGATTGGCTACAACATTCACGACGGAGTTGAGAGCTATTTTATCACTAAAGAAGTAGGCTATCAATTAGCGGTAGCCGATGCTGCACTTGGCACGCGTTATTATGCGCTTCTTCAAACAACAGACGGTGGAAACAACTGGGAAATATGGAATCCAGATCCCTTTTTGGGCGAAGGCGGTGGATCCGCAGGCATTACTTTTCTAGATGAGTCATTGGGGTTTAGTGCCCTATCCAAACAAAGCGGCACGCAAGCCACCCTTTACCGAACAATTGACGGTGGAAAATCGTATGAACCCGTTACGTTTCCAATTGTAGAGGTTCCGTTAACTAGTCAAGAAACGTATGAAGCGTTTACCTTTCCTGGAATGCCAGTGGAAAAAGATGGACAGCTCTATGTTTCAGTTGGGCAAGGAGCAGATGGCGATTATAAAGGAGGCATTTCCGCCTTGTTTGTATCTAGCGACCGAGGAGAAACATGGACCTTTATAGGCGAAGAACCACTAGAAAAAAACGATGATTTTTAGTGAATAAAAGTGTCAAATCTTTTACAAGATACCGACTACTAGACAATACCACTACATGTTTAAACATCAAAAGACTATGGACACAGGTAAATACGTGTTCACAGTCTTTTTTAGTCATACTGTAGTTTTTTTATATCATATTTTCGCTCCAACGATACACTCTGCCTGCTTATCTTAAATGAGTTCTATCTGGACACAGGGAATACTTTGGTTTAATAAACCTAGAATAAGATTTATAGAAATCCATTTTTTTTGATGGTGGTCTACTTCTCCAATTTAGACAATCTTTTTCGTCTGTCCAGGCTGTATAGACTCCTGCTAAACCCTTTTCAAAAGGAGTTATTCCTTTAAGCAGCAAGTACGTAAATATTGCTTAGAAGGGTAGAAGCATGTTTTTTTATTTTGTTTTCAGATTCACAATAACCAATTCAGGAGTGTTGTTGAATCGAATCGGGAGGATTGAATTCCCTAACCCCCTACTGACCACCATATCGGTTTGTTTTTCATGGTATACCCCTTCCGTATATGTTGGAAAAAAACCTTGATTCGGTGCAATAAGACCTCCAATAAAGGGAAGTCTAACTTGCCCTCCATGCGCATGCCCCGTTAAAACCACACCCACCCCGGCATCGACGTACTCGTCAAAATGTTCAGGGCGGTGGCTCAGAACAAGTGTAAAGTACTCTGAATTTACCTGTTCACCCAACTTCAAACGCACGATGTCTCCTTGATTGTCGCCTCTACCCTCTCGTGTCGCAAAGTCAGGATCTTGAATCCCAACAAGTTGAATACGTTGCCGGTTTTTTTCGATGAACACAGACTGGTCATCCATCATATGCACACCTGCTTGTTCAAGTTTTTCTTTCAGGGTAGGATATTCATCGAGACGAGCTTCATGGTTTCCAGTGACGTAGTACACAGGTGCAATCTTCTGTGCTTCTTCGATGAAGTGTAACGCACTCTCCATATCCGGCTTGGAAGAGTCGACCAAATCTCCAGTGAGTGCGATGATGTCGGGATTTGCGCGTGCCATTTTTTCAATCAATGTCTCTCCCCATGGGTGATTGTGCAAATCAGATACATGCGCAAGTGTATACCCATCAAATTCATGTGGCAACTTCTCGTTTTCAATAGTGAATGTGGTAGTCATGATGGTCAGATTCGTCCATCCTACCCATAAAAGAAAAACAAGCACGATCCCTACATAACCCTTTCTTTTCATTAGATTCCTCCCATACACGACTGAATATGACTTTTTCTCGTTAGTTCACGAGACATCTCTTTCATATGGCACGTCAAAACTGAGGCTTTTTTTTATGAAGCTCATCTTTAAATAGGTGTCTAACTGGAACCTGTTTCATTTTTCTTTTAAATCATGAAGCTCGACAGGTTTTCCTAGAAAATACTTTTCATCTAATTTCACCGCGTGCCCAGACTCATCAAATACAATAAGGGAAAAACTATCTGTCCAACCGGAGCCACTTTCTATCTTATCGCCATGAGTGTGTCCCCCTTTCAAAAGATAATTCTCTGCATCAATTGAAAATGGTTTAGACTCTTCTCCTCTCAGCTCAAAAACAGCTCTGCTTTCATCCTCATCAAAGAGTTCCGTCGGTGTCAACTTGTCTTGTTGAGAATACGCGGTGTCAATCATCAGATAAAATCGTTTCGTTTCCTTGCTGTAATTTTTAAGTGTAAAGTCTGCTTTAAAGCGAGTATACTCGTTATCCACAAAATCATACTCTATCTCGCGTGGCTTATCTTGTTCTAAAGCGATTGGAAACAATCCTTCCGCGTTTGCTTTTTTTATTTTCACGAGCGTACTCGTTAAAAATGAAAACAAAAGTGTAAATCCTACAAAAACAAAAAAGACTGTGACAGAAGTTATATTCAATCCACGTATCGCATATTTCCGTACCAATAGGAGTGCAAGGATAAAAAAGGGCAAAAAATAAAAAATCGTTAAATGTATCCCTGTATAGGTACCTGTCCATGCTTTTAATCCAATAAATTCTACAACATAATCACCAACAGCATTCAAGTACTTTGTATCCATCATCATATAAAAAGTGATAGACAAAAAAAGAATGGATAAAAAAGCTTTACCTCGTTTCGTCATATGTCTCTAATCCTCTCACTAAGGGTATATCTTTATTTTGGTGACAGAGTCCCAGAAAAACTCTTTATTCCTTTTGTTTTTTTAAGTGATACCTATTCATAACATAAGTTAAAAAGATACCTACAGATCCTATGGCAATAAGAGAATAAACCTTAAACTGAACATCCAATAAAAAGCTGTCAATATATACAGTGAACAAAAAAAGAGCAAACGTTGCTTTCGACCAGATTGTAGTCTTTATTTCAATTGTCTCTCCATCCACTACCTCAATTGCATTGCTTTTACGTCCAAACTCCGAGACAGACATAATCACTTTTTCATCTGAAAGAGTAATCTCCAAATCTTGTCTAGGACCTAACTTCGCAACATGTTCACCATTCATTTTTACATTTAATTTTTTATGTCCGAACCACCCTGTACGCCGTACTATTCTCACAGACATAGACTCTCTCCTATACTCATCTTTAGAAATAAAACTCTCTCACATTAAAACGATTGAGTCTCTCCAGTTCTTACGATGCATCGTTTCATATCTATACATGAGTATAGCTTATTTGTCTGATTACGGTATAATTTAATGATACGAAAACCAGAGAGTTTTCTAATAAATAAAAACGGAAATTTGTTTTCTACTAACCGATTACCATCACAATATATGACGCTAATTTTCTATTTTTAACAAATACAATCTTTTAACAGCTATCGTACAATTATATTCTTGTATTTAACCAAATGGAATTAGACTTTCATCCAAAATACGCTCATATTATTTTACTCTAAAATTTAAATCTTTTAAGTATATTTTTTTAACAGCCTTTTTGAGTTTGTTATAAATTACCTTAAATAGACGGAGCAATAACTTTAATTTTAGAAATGTACACACAGAAAAAAAATATCTAAAATAACTTGTAAAGGAATTGAAACTAATGGAACAGATGGAACAGATGCATTTTAATGGATTCTTACTTCACTACCCTACATCACTGAATGTATACAGCAACGACACAATTAAAAAAGTTGTTTTTACTTCCAAGAACGATGATGAAATACATGGGGTTTTGGAACTTGATGAACGCAATAAAATTAAAATACACCCTAGATGGAATGTTTATTTTATGATTGAAGATAAAACAATCACAATAAACGTCAATCATGAGAGCGAATAACATTCTTGAAAAGCAGTCACAAACTCAAGGTTTTCTTGAAAGAAACTGAATAATACTAACTGAAATAAGTTCTTGGATGTTCTGTGGAATATGTATACTTGTGATGATGAGTTAGGGGGATAAAATGAAAACGTTTATGGATTTCTTAGAAAAACTAGAACAACATAATATATATTATACTTTAGACAAATCAAGAGAAGGTTACATACGAGTTGATATTGCCGTTCCAGGTGAAAGGTGGGAAGTAGAATTTTCTGCTGACCACGAGATTGTTGTGGAGAGGTTTAAGAGCGTTGGGGATGTAGAAGAAAAAGAAGCTATTGAGTATTTATTTGATCATTTCTCAGATTAATCATTTTTAGTGCTAAGCGTAATCAATGATCTCTACTGTATATCTTATTAATGATAGATCAAGAAAATGCCTAGATTACCAAACATCTAACGAGGTCTTTATGGCTGAGGTGTGCTTAATTTGACAATCTATCTTAAATAATAAAATACACGGGATAAGAACATATTAGCTCTCAAACCGTTTATTTTATGATTACTGTTTATTATCTTTTTTTAGTTTCGATAAATTCTAATACATTTTCTAAGATAAAACTGGATAACAAGCCTAAAACTATAGAGATTCCTAAACCTACAAACCAACTGAAACTATCTCTTGTTAGTTCTATCAGAACAAACATTAGGATAGTTCCAGCAAATATGGAAACTTTTCTGTAATGATCAAAACTAAATTTTAAATTCATTTTTATTGCTTCCTAACCGACATAATTGCCCAATAGTAACCGTTCATTCCTCCGCTAGCACCATTATACTTCTTAAAACGTATAACAATACCTCTAGAAGTATCCATAGATTTAGAAATATAACCTTTTAAAATAACGCCACCAATTACGCTTAAACTAGGAACTAAAGCAACAACAGCTCCAACTCCCCCGACTTTAACTACAGCAGCTAGCACAGAGTTCAAATAAAGGTCTTTCGTAGTAGAGTTAATTGTCACTAACTTTGTAGTTCCGGCTCTTAACGTCATAGTTTGAGAATCATATTTCTCAATTTCAGATTCTGAAAAAATAGATTCTACGTCTATTCCCGATTCTCTCATGACTTCCAATAAATCATGTGGACTTAAGCTATTCAAATAACCAAATCTGTTAAGTACTTCGTCAGAGAATGCATTTCCTTCCTCAGCAAGTATAGAAACTTCTTCGTTGCCTGTTTCCGAAGCAAAAACGCTTGCTGTAGGAGTAACTACAGTCCCAACACTCAATAATACTAACCCTAATAACACTGATTTCTTTATGTATTTCATCTAAACACCCCTAACTTTTATTTCTGTAACGAATATTATTATACTATACCAATATTTTTGTACAAACATTGTTTTGTGTGAATCTCATAGGACTCAATGTCGAAAGCTGGTTCCCAATTGTTCGGCATCCTCTATGGAACGAGCAATCAAGAAACTCCACAATCGATTGCCTAAAAAAGCTCTTCAAACGTTCACCACCGACCGTGGAAAAGAGTTTAGTTGTTACTCTATTATTGAAAAAGAATTAGGGATACCCGTCTATTTTGCGGACCCTTATTCTTCATGGCAACGTGGAAGCAATGAAAATAGCAATGGACTCCTGAAGGAGTTCTTTCCCAAAAGAACTAATTTTGATCATGTTACAAAGAAGAGTTTAAACTTAGCCCTTCAACTTATTAACGACAGACCAAGAAAATGTCTAGATTACAAAACATCTAACGAGGTCTTTATGGATGAAGTGTTGCACTTAATTTGACAATCTATCTCATGAAAAAACTCTGCCCCTGCCTCAACACCTAGGTTTCTGGAATAGACTTAAATACTATCCAGCTCTTAGTCCTTTATTACTCTTGTAAAGACTCACCAAACCAACACACAAAAAGAAGCTTGCGAAAGAACAAGCTTCTTTTTGTGTGTTATCTTTGCTATTTTTTGTCTCCTCTATATACATCTTACCTTCTACTTCCCTCGTAACAAGCGTAATCCATTTAAAATCACCACAAAAGTACTTCCTTCATGAAGCACCACACTAGCCGCAATCCCTGTGAGGCCAAACAAACTTGTAACGCTCAGTACAGCCACAACTGTCATGGAAAAAATAATGTTTTGCCAAATCACGCGATTCATTTTTACAGACAATTTGTGTGCTTGGACTAGTTTGGATAAATCATTGTGCATCAAAATAAGGTCCGATACATCTACAGCAACGTCCGTTCCTTGTCCCATCGCAATCCCAACATCCGCTTTGACAAGTGCAGGAGCATCGTTTATACCGTCTCCAACCATCGCAGTTACTCCATACATTTCTTGATGGGTCTGGATAAGCGTAGACTTGTCTTCAGGCATCACATTTGCTTTAACTTGATCCACGCCCAATTGTTTTCCAACAGCTTGTCCGGTCAGTTCAGAATCTCCCGTAATTAATGTGGTGTGAATGCCTGCTTGTTTAAAGTATACAATCGCTTCTTTCGCATAGTCACTCGGCACGTCCATCAACGCTACAATCCCTACAATCTGTTCATTTTCAGACATGTATACAACTGTTTTTCCTTCTCGTGCCCATTCTTCTGTCAAACGAGTGTAGACTTCCGAAACATTTTCAAAAGAGCTTGGTTTCCCAATCCGGTACAGATCTCCAGCATGCGTTCCTTGTACCCCTTTTCCAATTTGGTTGTCTGTTTCTAATGTGAGTATTGTTGTGGGTTCAAAGGCTTGAATCATCGCAGTTGCTAACGGATGGTTGGATTCTTTTTCAAGCGCAACCAAAATATCAATCATGTGGCTTTCTTCGACTGCTTTGCTAAATTGGTAGTCTGTTACTTCTGGTTGTCCTTTTGTTAACGTTCCAGTTTTATCAAACGCAATGGCTTGAATATCGGCTAACTGAGACAAATAGGCACTACCTTTTGATAAGACCCCTTTGCTTGCCAAGTTAGATGTGGTCGACAACGTCACCGAAACAGTCGCAGCGGCTAACGCACAGGGCGAAGCCGTCACCAATAAGGTTAACCCCCTATAAATACTTTGGGACCATGTCCAACTAAACAACAAAGGTCCTCCAACCATAACCAACGGAACCAAGAGTAAGACTGCCTTCACATAGGTAGGCATAAACCGTTGAATGACTCCGGATACTTTTGTTTGATTGTTTTGGTTTTGATTAACCAATTGAAGAATTTTGGAAAAGACCGTGTCCGTCGCTTTTTTGGTTACTTCAATCACCAAAGTATCGGTTAAGTTAATCGTACTACCAAAGACCTCATCTCCAGCTGTTTTTTCTCGTGGCATGCTTTCACCTGTAATCGAGGCTTCATCTAGAGTACTCGTCCCAGATACAATACGTCCATCTATCGGTACTTGATCGCCATGCAACACTTGAAGGCGATCGCCAATGTGGAGCTCTGCAACATCGACTACTTGTGTTGTGCCATCTGCTTCTATTCGTCTAGCTGTCGTGGGGTTCAATTTCAGCAACTGAGAAATTTCCCGCTTACTTTTTCCTTCAACATAGGATTCAAGAAAGTGTGCACCTGAAAAGATTAAAATCAATAACGTCCCTTCCCAAAAACTCCCAATTAAAGAAGCACCCACTGCTGCCAACCCCATTAAAATATGTGAGTTAGGGGTAAAACGCTGGCGCCGTTTGGTGTTTTCAATCGTTTCACCGATTCCTTCTAAAATGACCACATGATACCCGGCGGTAAGAGATGCAACGGAAAACAACACATTGGCTACACTACTCGAAACACCTGACACGACTAACCCAATCAGTGCAAGGCTTAATCCAATAAAATACAAGATGACTGGAACATTTCCATGATTATGGTCGTGATCATGCCCATGATCATGATTGTGGCACCCTTGTTCATGGGTGTCGTGTGTGTGCGTATCTTTTTCTTGTGTCATTATATACACCTTCCTTTTCTGTTTGCTTGTCTCTATATAAAAAGAGGCAAGATCGTTCTGTTCTATATATGTTTGTTCATTCATATGTATGTATAATCATGTTACTGCTTTTTGATGTCGGTGTCAAGGTATTTGGTTATATTCAACATGACTTTCATGCAACGGATATGCTATTCTAAATATGAGCGAATACACATATGAAGGAGCGTATCTAGATGACATCCTCCCCTTTAACAAAAGAAGAGATTCATACCCTAAGCAAAACGTTTAAACTCATTAGCGATCCGACACGACTCTCCATTTTGTTTTTTCTCCAAGAAGCGGAACAAAGTGTTGGAAGCATCGCTACATTTTTGGATATGGAACAATCGGCTATTTCACATCAACTGAAGACGTTGAAAGATGCGCGTTTAGTGACTTCCAGAAGAAGCGGGAAACACGTTTTCTATAGTCTAGACGACATGCATGTCTTTAGTATTTTGGATCAAGCTCTCACACACATCAAAGAAGAAGATTGTTAATAAGTTTTTTTTAGTTTTCAAGTGTCACCTCTTCCTACGCGCGAATCGTTTAAGCAGTTGGGACAGACAAAGCTCATGTTCCTCTCTTAATAGAGTTCAGTGTGCATGGTTTCACGTATAGAGTTAGATTATATACTCAACCTACTTAACCACTGACAAAAAAACCCAAGCACGCTCCGTCTCTCAAAGACAGGTATGTGCTTGGGTTTTGTGCGTGTCTGGTTATGCAGACTTTATCGTGCGAATTACATAAATACTTTTTTTAAAAAAACTGACATCTTCAATTAAACAATAGGCAAGTTTCGAATTGACTTCAAATGGTTCTAAATTATGTGACGCTGATTTACGCCGTTTCTTCTACTTTATTCATAATAGGTTGGGAGATTATTTTTGAGAAGAAAGAAATCAAAGGACCGGCGAAAAAACCCGTAATCACTGTCGAAATTCCCACAGGTCCTCCTAAAAAATAGGCTCCAGCCACAACGAGTAAATCTTGGGCCACTCTTACAGGAGTATACGTCCAGCCAGTTCGGTCTGTAATCAAGGGGGTGATGGCGTCATACGGTGAAACCCCTAATTCGGTATCCATGTACATGGCCACTCCAATCGCAAAAATCGCAATTGCCACCACTGTAATCAACAGTCGAACAGGTAGACTTAAAGACTCGACAGCAAAGAAATTTCCAAACAGCTTGCTGAAAAACTCTATTTGATACCCTACAAGGACCATATTGTAAATGGTTCCCCACCCAATGAGCGAGCGTTTCATAAAAAAAACAATCGCTAAGATGACAAGATTGACGACCAATTGGTAATTGCCTAAACTAAAACCAAGCAAAGCGGATGCTCCTCTGTTTAACGCAGTAAACGGATCGACCCCCATATTCATTGTTTCACTAAGCGCAGCCCCAATACTCAAAAAGGTGATGCCGACAATCGACACAAGGGAACGAAGGGAAAAATCTTTCCAGTTGATTGACATAATGTCCTCCTTTATTTAAATCCATTTATATTTAAATCTGTCCATATTTAGTATGATGTATGTCCGGCTCTTTTCACGTATATAGTGTGTATGGGAAAAGGAAACCGATTTTACACACGTTTGACCCATGTATGGTTGTTTTTCGTCAACAAGTCTTCTGCTTCAATAGGGCCAAATGTATTGGCACGGTAATTCGGAAAATCAGGCGCTGGGAGTTCTTTCCATGCAGACGTGATGCTGTCTGTGATGCGCCATTGTTCTTTGATTTGTTCAAACGTTGGAAAATGCATGCGTTCTCCTGCTAATGCGGCTTGAATCATGTTTTCATATGGATGAGGAATGTAAATATCTTTAAACGCCTGGGTATCCGGACCAATAAATGTGATTAAGGGTTCAAATTGATTCGTTGGTTTTTTCTGATTTAACACTAGCGATAGTCCTTCTGGCGGCTCTACCATGAAAGTTAAGCGGCTTGCTACATCGGATTCTGTTTCAGATGTCGGCTTCAGCAAAACATCCACAGCTGTATAGTTTTCAATCAGCGACTTCCCAGTCCGCAAATAAAAAGGCACCCCTTCCCATCTAGGAGTACTAACCGTCAGTTCCAGTGCCACATACGTATCAGTGTCACTACCAGCGGGTACATCGTCTTCACTGCGATAACTACGAAACTCTCCTTGACCATCTGCTTGGTACTGACTCGTATGGTCGCGACGTATTTACCCGTATGC
>CAYZZA010000039.1:0-12083 GCA_964482685.1 uncultured Carnobacteriaceae bacterium | reverse complement strand
AACTCTGTTGGGAAGAGTAAAAGAAGTTATTCAAGCGTGTACTATAAGAAATAAAAAAAGCGCTTGAATAATTTTTTTAAATAATTTTAAACGGTAACGATTCTAAAGAGGCAAACATTCTTAAATAGGAAGTAGAGATAGTTGCCTCTTTTTTTTAGTTCTTTTTAATGCGAATGATTCTAAAGTAACAAGCATTACTGTTAATGATAAAAATCTAAAAAATATATTAAAAATGGAGTGAAGGTGACATGTTCAAATTGAAAGTCACAAAAGCAGTTGCAATTTTATCTTTTTCAGCATTATTGTTAGGTGGATGTGGATCAAATGATGCAACATCAGATAACGGATCTTCCACGACCCAACAAGACACAACAAGCAATTCAAAAGATGAGTTAGTCGTATCGTTTGGAATGGAACCAGAAGGTGGATTTGATCCAACAACTGGATGGGGACGTTACGGTTCACCGCTTTTCCAAAGTACTTTATTTCGTCGAGATGAAAACATGCAAGTCCAAAATGATTTAGCAACAGAGTACACAGTCAGTGAAGATGGACTCACATGGACAGTTTCAATTAAAGAAGATGTTCTTTTTTCAGATGGAGAATCCTTAAATGCAGAAGACGTGGTCTATACATATAAAACTGCATCTGAAAGTGGTTCACTAGTTGACTTAACCAATCTAAAGTCTGTAGAAACTGTAGATGACAGTACTATTGTATTTAACCTCAACTCTCCACAAAGTACGTTTATAGGAACACTAGCAACAGTTGGAATTGTACCTGAACATGCACACGACGAAAATTACGGGGCAAATCCGGTTGGTTCGGGGCCTTTACAAATGCTTCAATGGGATAAAGGACAACAGATAATTGTGGAACCAAACCCTAACTACTATGGTGAAAAACCATTCTTTAAAAAGATGACGATCCTTTTCTTAGAACAAGATGCTGCTTATGCAGCTGCAAAAGCAGGGCAACTGGACATTACAGCTATTCCAGCAACCATGGCTGATCAAGAAGTAGAAGGAATGGACATGCTTCAATTAGACTCTATTGATAACCGCGGAATTGCCTATCCATATGTTCCAGCGGGTGAAGAAACAGAAGAAGGTTATCCAATCGGAAACGATGTTACTTCTGATATTGCAATTAGAAAAGCAATAGATATGGCTATTGATAGACAAGAATTGATTGATGGAATTGTAAATGGATACGGGACAAAAGGCTCTAGTGTAGCTGACGGAATGCCTTGGTGGAACCCAGAAACAGCAGTGAAAGATGATGGAGATGTTGAAGGAGCTAAACAATTACTTGATGAAGCTGGTTGGGTAGTTGGAGATGATGGTATCCGAGAAAAAGATGGTGTGAAAGCTGAGTTTACATTGCTATATCTGGCTTCAGATAAAGTTCGTCAATCTATTTCAATAGCAGTAGCAGACGCAATGAAAGAAATAGGTATTTCTATTACCCCTGATGGAAAAGGATGGGATGAATTAGAAAAAGAAATGCACTCAAGCCCTATTTTGTTAGGTTGGGGTGGGTATGATCCGTTAGAAATGTATGATATCTACCACTCAAGCAGAGGCGGAGTAGATTACTTTAATACTGGTTACTACAGCAATCCAACGGTAGATGAGTACTTGGACAAAGCACTTGCGGCTACGACTGAAGAAGAAGCCATGGAAAATTGGCAAAAAGCACAATGGGATGGCGAAACTGGTTTCAGCGCAAAAGGCGACGTTGCGTGGACATGGATCATGAACATTGATCACGTGTATTTAGTAAAAGAAGATTTAGAAATTGGAGAACAAAAAATACAACCACATGGACATGGATGGCCTATTACGGACAGTATCGTAAACTGGGAACGAAACGATTAATTAAAAGAGAGTGTGGTAAACAGTATGAAGCAGATAAAAGCAGGAAAATATATTTTTAAAAGAGTACTTTTATTAGCCTCCTTCCTGATAGCTGTGTCTGTAGCAGCCTTTACTTTTTTAGAGCTTTCACCCATTGATCCTGTTCAAGCCTATGTCGGTGCGGATTTAAGTGTGAGCTCAGAACAAAGAGAATTAATCGCAGAACGCTGGGGATTGGATAAACCGCCTGCAGAGAGGTTCTATGCATGGTTTAAATCCGTGTTACGCGGAGATTTAGGTACGTCAATGATTTTCCGAAAGCCTGTTTTAAATATCATCGGAGAAAAATTTAAAGCATCACTTTTTTTAATGTTGATAGCTTGGCTAACGTCAGGCATTATCGGATTCACACTAGGCATTGTCGCTGGGATGAATCAAGGAACATGGATTGACAGCCTTATAAAAAGTTATTGTTTAATCCTTGAAACAACTCCTACATTTTGGGTGGGATTATTGTTACTTTTAATATTTTCTGTCCAGTTAGGATGGTTCCCGATAGGCTTGAGTGTTCCAATTGGAGTTGTAGAAGCTGATGTGACATTGATGGATAGATTGCGACACGTAATCCTTCCTGCAATGACTTTATCTCTTGTTGGAGTAGCAAACATCGCTTTATTTACAAGACAGAAAATGACTGAAGTTTTGTCAAGTGATTATATCTTGTTTGCACGTGCAAGAGGAGAGAGAACTTGGGGATTGGTCTTCCGGCATGCAGCACGCAATGTGCTTCTTCCGTTTGTGACTTTGCAATTTGCATCTATTAGTGAACTTTTTGGAGGGGCTGTTCTTGCTGAACAAGTATTTTCCTATCCAGGTTTAGGCCAAACAACAGTGCAAGCGGGTTTAAGTGCAGACGTTCCTCTTTTATTAGGGATTGTTTTATTTAGTGCGATGTTTGTGTTTGTTGGAAATACACTTGCGGATCTTTCTTATGGAGTCATTGATCCAAGAATAAGAGAAAGGATAATTGAATGAGAAGCGAACAAATATCACCTAAGAATGAATGTATAGAAGTGAACGCCGATACTGTACACACTTCACAAAAGTCACGTCCTGTATTAAACAGAAGGACAAAAACGCTAATCACGCTAACTCTTTCGATTTCCTTTTTGGTTCTAGTGATTATAGCAAGTTATTTAATCAGTGATAAAGGCTTGGCAACTAATTTGTCAGTGAAAAACATGAGTCCAACTTTAACCCATCCATTTGGAACAGACTGGTTGGGAAGAGACATGCTTACAAGGACCCTAAAGGGACTTCGGATTTCGTTGGCAATTGGAGCATTAGCAACAGGAGCAGCTTTGTTGATTGCCCTAATTTTAGGGCTCTTGGCCGCAACGCTTGGGAAAAAAGCAGATGCAGTGGTAACGTGGATGATTGACTTGTTCTTAAGCTTGCCACATATTGTGTTTTTGATTTTGATTTCAGTTGTTGTTGGAAGGGGAATGCGAGGAGTGGTTATTGGAATCGCACTTACGCATTGGGCTTCTTTTGCGAGGGTGGTTCGAGCTGAAGTCATGCAGATCAAAGATTCAGAGTACATCCAACTGTCGCGTCAAATGGGCAAATCATCGTGGTGGATTGCTACAAAACATATTCTTCCACATATGATTCCATTGATGTTTGTTGGATTCACAGTTACTTTCCCACATGCTATTTTGCATGAAGCAAGTGTGACTTTTCTTGGATTTGGCTTATCCCCGCATCAGCCTGCAATTGGCATTATATTATCAGAAATGATGGAATATATGTCTAGCGGTATGTGGTGGTTGGTGTTATTTCCAGGCCTGAGTTTATTCCTAGTCGTATTGTCTATTCACAAAACAGGCGACAATTTCAGGATGATTGTTGATCCACACAGTGCGCATGAGTAATAAAGGAGAAGGTGACAAAGTGGAACCAATATTGACAGTTAAAAATTTATCAATTTCGTTTACACAATATACAAAAGGACTGCGGCAACGTGAAATATCTGTTGTGAAAAATTTAAATATAGAATCCTACCCGGGTGAAGTATTGGCAATCCTTGGAGCCAGTGGATCAGGCAAAAGTCTTCTTGCTCATGCAATCTTTGGCATTCTCCCATCAAATGCACGTATGTCTGGTGAAATTTTATTTGAAGGAAAGCCTTTAACAGAAAAAAGACTACAAAAACTTAGAGGAAATGGATTAGCCTTTATCCCTCAAACAGTGAATTCACTTGATCCTCTTATGAAAGTAGGCAAACAAGTACAATATTCCGTGAAAAAAGGTGACAAAGTAAAAAGACAGCAAGAAGCCTTTGCGGGGTATAACTTGGAACCTGAAGTTGCAGGGTATTATCCATTTCAACTTTCAGGTGGGATGGCAAGACGCGTGTTGGTTTCTACCGCAATGGTAAACGATGCACGCTTGATTGTCGCAGATGAACCAACTCCTGGGATGGATCCTGAGTCTATTGACGAAACACTATCCAACATTCGTGCGTTAGTTGGAGAAGGTTCTTCTGTAATGGTGATTATCCATGATATTGAAACAGCTCTTAAAATAGCAGACAGAATCGCTATTCTTTATGATGGAACTGTTATCGAAACAGCAAAAAAAGAAGCGTTTCATGGAAAAGGTGAGGAATTAAAACATCCATATAGTCGAGCTTTGTGGAATGCGTTGCCTCAAAATGGGTTTCATGTGCCCGAAGACAAAAGTGTATTCGAAAAACAAACTACGCAATGAGTGCTTCGATAACTAAAGAAGAGTGTGATGAAAATGAAACTTGAAGCAATAGACATAGGGTATCGTTATAAAAAAAAAGAGTGGGTTTTAAAGGATGTCTTTGTTTCTATTAGTCAAGGAGAAATTGTCGGCATGGTCGCTCCAAGTGGATACGGGAAGACAACTTTGGCTAGTATTTTGGCTGGCTATCTTACTCCAACAGAAGGGACAGTACTTTTAGGAGGAAATCCACTACCCCCAAAAGGGTATAATCCTGTCCAAATGGTCTTTCAGCATCCTGAAAAAACATTGAACCCAAGATGGAAAATGGCTGATTCTTTAAATGAAGGTTGGAACGTGACTGAGGAAACAAAGAGCAAACTAGGCATTCAAGAAAAATGGTTAGATAGATGGCCAAATGAATTGTCAGGCGGCGAGCAACAACGTTTTTGTATCGCAAGAGCGTTGGCTCCAGAAACGAAATTTTTGATTGCAGATGAAATTAGTACCATGTTAGATGCGGTGACTCAAGCAGAAATATGGACAGTTTTGAAAGAAGAAGCTAAAAGGCGCAATCTAGGAATTTTGGTAATTAGTCACGACCAACATTTGATTGATGAGATTTGTGATCGGGTCATTTATCTTGATAAAGTAAACAAAGAAGCAGAAAAAATATAAAAATTAAGACGTTTTTAACATAGCATTATAACTGACGAACAAAACATTCGAGTCTTACAGGACTTGAATGTTACATAGAAATAAAAAAAAAAGAGGAATTACGAAAATGACTATTGATGAGATTAGAAAGCAATGGACAAATACTTCGACAAAAGATATAGAGGCCAGTGTAGAAATGTGGGACAACATTTCTGAAAACTTTAATGCAAAGCCAGTCCCTGATTGGGAAACAGACCGTCTGTTGAAACTTTTAAATAAATGGATTCCATTTACAAAAGACATGACGGCGTTAGATGTGGGCTGCGGAACTGGTGTGTATTCTATTGCCTTATCCGAAAAAATAAACCACGCAGTTGGTATTGACTTATCCCCTAAGATGGTTGAGTTTGCAAATGAAAAAGCACGCGTACACGGAACAGAAAACACAGAATTTATTTGTTCAGATTGGGCTGCACTAGACATTGAAAAAGAAGGATTTAAGGGTCATTTTGATCTTGCGTTTGCAAATATGACTCCATCTGTTTTTAGTGCTGAAACTTTTGAGAAATTAAATGCATGTTCCAAAAAATATTGTTTGATGGCTCAAGGAACAAGACGTAAAAGTACACTTTCTGATCACCTTCGAACATTAATAGGGCTAAAAGAAAAATATACAAGTATAGACGATTCTGTCAGCTATGCTTTCCAGTTATTGTGGGCACAAGGGTATTCCCCAAAAATAGAATACCACGATGACGTATGGGAACGTGAAAACACATTAGAAGAAGCTTACTCATGGTATATTCCTCGCTTGAGAACGTACAAAACACTGACTGAAGAAGATGAGGCAACTGTAAAAGAATATTTACAGAGTCGTCTTGTGGATGGAAAAATAAAAGAAACAGTAACGACAACAATTGTAACCATGTACTGGGAAAAATAAGGAGGAATAAAAATGGATCAAGTATTATGGGACGAATGCGTACGATTTCATGGACATGAATGTCCAGGTTTGGCAATAGGCTACCGTGCTGCAGAAATTGCAAAAGAGCAATTAGGAGCTGTTTTTTCAGCTGAGTACAATGAAGAAGTTGTCTGTGTAAGTGAAAATGATGCTTGTGGCGTAGATGCAGTACAGTGGATTACAGGTTGTACCGTTGGAAAAGGAAACATGGTTTTTAGACCTTCTGGAAAAATGGCATTTTCTTTTTTCATGAGAGATACTGGTGAAAGTATCCGGATTATCAAAAAAGCCACACCGAAAGGTCAAGAGTTGAGTCGAAAAGAGTTTCAACAGTATATTCTTGAAGGACCTGTGGAAGAATTATTTGATATTAAAAAACCGGAGTATACTCTTCCAGAAAGAGCTAAGATGTTTGCGAATCTAGAGTGTGAGCAATGTGGCGAAGTGACTCCAGAGCATAAAGTACGCTTGATGGATGGCAAAAAAGTGTGTTCTGATTGCTTTACTGATTACTACAGGGGGTGGTAAACGTGTCTGAATCAAACACTAAGTTGAATAGTGAGCTAGGGGGGATTGCGTCTTACAAAGAAAGCATCAAAAAGAAAAAAATTGTCATTGCGACGCTCATTATTCTTGTGTTTTTCTTAGGATTGGTTTCTGTGAATGCAGGAGCAGCTAAAATGAACCCCTGGAAAGTATTTAAGACAATTATTGGGTTTACAGATGAAAAAGCTAGTATCGTCATTTGGAGAATTAGAATGCCTCGAGTGATCACGGCGATTGTAGCTGGGGCAGGATTGTCTGTATCCGGTTGTGTGATGCAAAACAACCTTAAAAACCCATTAGCCTCTCCTTCTACGCTAGGTGTTTCGAGTGCAGCCACATTTGGTGCCAACTTGGCAATTATTTTCTTTGGAGCCGGAAGTGGCATGACCTCATCTGGTAGTCGTTTAAATATAAGTAGTCCTTACTTGGTGATGGTCAGTGCGTTTGTATTTGCGATGGGTGCAGTTATGGTTATTTTGAGCTTAGCTAAATTAAAATCTTTTTCTTCTCAAGCTATTATTTTGGCTGGAGTAGCTCTTAGCTCTATTTTTGGAGCAGGCACCACACTGTTACAATACCTAGCAACAGATGAACAAGTTGCTTCAGCAGTTTTTTGGACATTTGGAGATTTAGGCAGAGTATCCTGGAGAGAAGTTGGCATCATAAGCGTGGTTGTAATTTTGTCATCCTTTTATTTTTATTTTAAAAAGTGGGATTACAATGCTCTCGTCAATGGAGAAGAAACAGCCAAAAGTTTGGGAGTCAACACAGATAGAACGAGGTTTTGGGGGTTATTGGTTTCATCCTTGATTACAGCGGTTATAGTGTCTTTTGTAGGAATGATTGGATTTATCGGGCTAATAGGCCCGCAAATCATGAATCGAATTGTAGGATCAGATTATAGATTTTTGATTCCTTCCTCTACGATACTAGGAGCTGTGATACTCTTACTTGCAGATACAGCAGCACGAACAGTAGTCTCACCCATCATTTTGCCTGTAGGTGTGATTACATCCTTGCTTGGAGGTCCTATGTTTCTGTATCTATTGATGAGAGGAGATAAGAAGTAGAGATGAGTATACTTGCTGAAAATATATCGTTTGCTTATTCTAAAAGACCTATTGTCAAGGACGTTTCATTTAAAATCGGAAAAGGCGAATGTGTAGCAATATTAGGGACGAATGGTGTAGGGAAATCAACTCTCTTGAAATGCTTAAACAACATCATTGAACCACAGTCAGGGCAGGTAAGTATTGGTGGAAAACCGATTAAAAACATGTCTAGGACAGAACTTGCTCAAAACGTAGGATATGTCCCTCAAAATGAATTTAAATCTGAAAGCACTGTTTTTGATGCGGTCTTACTTGGTAGAAAGCCCTACATCAAACTAGATGTAACCAAAAATGATTTGGAAATAACAGAAGAAATTATTAATTCGTTGTCTTTGGAAAAATTTGCGCTTAGAAAAGTGAATGAATTGAGTGGGGGAGAAATGCAAAAAGTAGTCATTGCGCGAGCCCTTGCTCAGCAACCTGAACTTTTGCTTTTTGATGAACCAACAAGCAACTTAGATCTTAAAAACCAACTAGAAGTAGTAGATATCATCAAAGACATTGTTAAAGAAAAAAACATTTCAGCCATTGTCACGATGCATGATTTAAATTTAGCACTACGATTTGCGGATACCTTTATCATGATCAAAGATGGACGTGTTCATGCGATGGGCAATGAAGGAGTGATTACTCCGGCGAATATTTTTGAAACGTACGGGGTGAACGTATCTATTGAGCGGTACAACGGCTATAAAATGATTATCCCACACTAAAGTCATGTGGAAAGAACTACCTATATTTGAATGTTGACAACCATATAAAAATACGAATATTGGGACAAATAAAACTAACCAATATTGTACATAGAACCGTATCTAGTCCGTCTGATTTGTATATCAATTACTATAGACAAAAGCTTTTTTAGTACAACGGAGAAGTGTAGATTTCTTTAGAGGCTATAAAAATACGTGTTGAATGGAGTAGACATTAAAATGAAAATGAAAAAAATGCATTTAGTGTTTAGCTTATTTATCTTAAGTTTTTTTCTGTTTGCTTGTGGTGAAGAAGCAGCTGTACAAGATACGACTATGGCTGAAGAAGAGGTAGTAGTTGCAAAAGACAAGACTGTGACAGACGTAGTTGGAAGAGAAGTCACAATACCTGCAGATGCAGAAAATTACGTGTGTATAGGTGCAGCAAGTTTAAGAATGTACTCCTATGTCGCGGATACAAACAATATTGTAGGGATTGAAAATATTGAAAAAGGGGAGTTACTTCGTCCTTATATGTTGGCCAATCCTAATTTACAAACACTAGATATTATTGGGGCAGGCGGACCTAAAGATGGTCCCGATCCTGAAAAGTTGTTAACATCAGATATTGACGTTATTTTTACAACGTATAGTTCAGATGCATCACAATCAGATGAGTTACAAGAAAAAACAGGTATCCCTGTGGTCACGTTGGCATCTGGCGATAGATTATTTGTTCCAGAGGTAGACGAGTCAATTACACTCATTGGGGAAGTAACTGGAAATCAAGAGAGAGCAGAAGAAGTCGTCAACTATTTTGCTGAGGCAAAGCAAGATTTAGAAAATCGCTCTAAAAATATAAAGCAAGAAGACAAACCAAGTGTGTATATTGGTGCAAAATCTTACAAAGGACATCATGGTATTGAAAGTACAAGTGGAGATTTCTCATTGTTTGAAGCAATCGGATCAAGAAACGTTGTAAGCGAAGCAGGAATCACAGAGTATGCAAAAATTGATAAAGAAGCATTACTAGAAATGGATCCTGAAATTATATTTATTGATGCCGGCGGTCTTGAATTGGTGAAAGAAGATTATGCTTCCAATGAAGGATATTACAAACAGTTACAGGCATTTGAAAATGGAAATGTATTCTTATCAATGCCATATAGAAGTTATGCTACTAATTTTGAGGTCGCTCTAGGAGATGCGTATTATATGGGAGCTGTCTTATTTCCTGAGGAATATGCTGACATCGATCCGGTAGACAAATTTAATGAAATTACAGAAAAGATTTTAGGAAAAGAACTATATGATGAAATTGCTAACGACTATTCTGGTGGATTTCAAAAACTCACATTTGAGTAAAAACAACAAAGAAAGCACCATTTACTTAAATATATAAAAAATACAGCGAATGTTTTAAACAAAAAAGAAATAAACGGTCTATAATACTCATTTTTTCTACAATCCAAAAGAGACACTCGCCGAAACATGTACACTAGACTAGAAAAGTGGTATAATAGGAATGTCATAGACGTGTGAAGTGGCGCTTTAAAGAACCGTCTTGCAGTCGTGAGGGTTAAATGAAAACGTATTACGTAAGTCATGGACTACAGGATGATTTATTTACTTTATGAGATATTTGGACTATGATGAAGTTGCATTTGTTCAAGCAAACCACTGTTTTCTATGAAGAATAGAAAACAGTTTGGTTTGCTTGATGATGCAACTTTTTCCAATGGAATAAACAAGTCTTTTTATTCAAAGGGCTTTTTTGCTATTTCAGGTATAAAAGTCTGAATCAGCGCCATTTTCATAAGAAAATAAAAGGAAAGTAGAAAGGGGGAGATCGATAGTGAAAAAATTATTCATGTTTTTATTAGGAGTCGCTCTTATTGTTGGAATTCTTGTGTATGTCGTTGCGGATATTAACCACGGAGATGGGCTAGAAGCTGAAGGTCACGCTAAAATCGTTCGAGTTGTACCTTCATATTCTCATCTTAACTTGCAAGTAAGTTAGTTTTGTACACACTATTAAATTAAGCAAAAAGAAAGGGCGTTACTATGATAATTGTAGCTATTCTTGCATTTGTATTTTGGCTTGCCCTGAATGCAAAGGTAACATTGGAAATTATTCTTTTTGGTCTTGGAATCGTGTTGGTAGTCTTGTTTATTGTAGATAAAATCATACCTGCAAAATTCAATAAAGGAATTCCATTAGGCAAGTTATATGGAGTACTAGAGTATTTGGTCATTGTAGTTTGGGAGATTCTGGTTGCAAACTACGGAATGATCAAAATTGTATTGGGTCCAGAAGCAGAAGAAATGAAGCCAGCCCTTATGACCTTTAAGACAGATTTAAAAACTGATATCGGTCGTGTGGCTTTAGCAAACTCGATTACCTTGACTCCAGGTACGATTACAGTTGCCTTGAATGACAATGAATACTTGATTCATGCGTTAGATGTTTCGATGCTTGATGGAATCGATGAATCAATATTTGTAGAAAAACTTAGAAAACTGGAGGAATAAACGTATGGATTTCTTTTCTATTGAAGCAATAGAACAATCGTTCCTTATTTTTGCAATGATCTTTTTATCCATAACCATTATGTTTTGTTTGGTCCGTGCCTTTGTGGGACCACGATTCACAGATAGACTACTAGCAATTAACGTCATCAACACTAAAACAGTTGTACTGATTGCTATTCTTGCCATGGTATTAGAAGGCTATCTTGTGGATATTTCAATCGTGTATGGTGTGCTAGGATTCTTATCTGTTGTAGTACTTTCTCGTTTGTACCTAACAGATTACTTGAAAAAAACTGAAAACAGTAAAATAAAAGGCGGTGAATCTCATGATAGCAATCATTAGATTGATATTAATGATTTTCTTTGTTAGCATCGGCTTGTTTGTTTTTGCTGTTGCAACATTTGGTTTGTTTAAATTTGATTATGTCTTAAACCGGGCACATGCTGCTGCAACCAACGACACATTGGGAGCCATGTCGATTTTAATAGGTTTGATGTTCTACAGTGGTATTAACTTTATTACATTGAAGCTATTGATTATACTTATATTCCTTTGGTTGGCCAACCCTGTTGGAACGCACTTGCTTGTACAAACAGAAGTAATCACGAATAAAGACATTCATAAAGAAGCAGAGGTGATCGAATAATGATTTATTTTGAACTCTTTTTACTTGTGTTCTTAGTAGCATGTGCGATTGCTGTTGCATTTACAAAAGAACTAATACCAGCAGTCATTATTTTTGCAGCGTTTAGTTTAGTTATGTCTGTTTTGTGGGTAATTTTACAAGCACCAGACGTTGCGATCACAGAAGCAGCTGTTGGAGCTGGGATTTCTTCAATCCTGTTCTATGTTGTTCTAAGAAATATGGACAAACTGGAGGAGAATTCAGATGAAAAACAATGATACACAAGAAAAAAAATTCGAAAGATTCATTGATTGGGTCAATGGAGATTTAGAAGGAGAAAAAAA
>CAYZZA010000038.1:0-12453 GCA_964482685.1 uncultured Carnobacteriaceae bacterium | reverse complement strand
TTTATTTCTTATAGTACACGCTTGAATAACTTCTTTTACTCTTCCCAACAGAGTTCTTTTACAAGGTTTAATTATTTACAATTAAACTGTTTCGCTACTTTTTACAATACATCTTTTGGTTGTAGGTTTTGTTCAAAGAACAGAATAATCCATGTTGTTAAAACAAATGGGAAAGTTAATGCAGGGAGTGCGAACACTCCTAATACTGGTAAAACCGCTAAGTCAACTAGTACTGCAAAAAGAACACCTAGTAAGATAAGACCATATTTACCCATTTCTGTCTTATTAAGTCCAAATACTTCTACACCCATAAGAACAAGGATTGAGTTATATGTCAATAATCCCATATTTAGTACATTTGAATCAACCTGGAACAATAGACCAATGGCAATTGTGAGAAGAACAACACCCACAACTTCAAGTGCAATTTTCCAATTGTCGACCGCAAATCCTAACAAGATAAGAGCTGAAGACCAGACACTGTCTAATAAGAAGATTTCCCCAATTCCTTTAAGAAGAACATCTGGGAATAACAATCCATCATTTGCCAACGTGCTTACTTGTGCTAATCCAGCTGATGTTGAAGATTGAAGTAAGTTACTTGAGAAACTAATTAAAATAAAGAACCAGGTTGTAACGATAAATGGAAGTGTGTAACTTCCTAAATTAAATCTACCTAGTAAGTTATTTAGAACAACCGTCAATGGAACAGCAAAGAATGATCCAAGTATGGCAACAATGAAGCTTGCGGTACCTGTAAAGAACAAGCCACCTGCTATTCCGATTAACACTGGGCTAAAACCATATAGTCCGCTTGTAATGGCAGCATCATCATTTACAATAAGTTTTGCTGTAAGATTTCCAACTATTGCGGCAATTACAGAAAGTATCCCAAAGTTGATGTCGTATACAAAAATACCGGCTAGAATTAAGATTCCACTAAGGACATTTTCAATGATAATTACTTGTGAAAAACTATGGAAAAATGCTTTTAACCAATCTGGCATAGGAATATCAATCATGATTTTTTCACCTCATATTTTATTTGTCAATACATTCACAACAAAATATTGAGAACAGAACAACCAATCGTAAGTGTTTTCACATGAGTAAAACGCTATATAATGAATAAATAAATATAATAATTCCTACAAAAAAGGCCCACTGTTAGAAGACGTTTAATTGTTCAACGCAATCACATCTTTCTAACAGTGAGCCAATCATGTCTTACACTAGTTGAAGCTATTCAGTTCTCAACTTATTTATATCTTAGAATAAGTTATATCTTTGACCTAATGGAACAACGTCAATTGGTTCAGACTGAACTCTTTCGCCGTTTACAAATACGTGGTATGACTCGGCATCTACTTCAATTTTAGCAGTTACATCGTTCAGTTTCATGTCTTTCTTGCTGATTGAACGTGTGTTTACAACTGGTAGAAGTTTTTTCTTCAAGCCGTAACCTTGTACAATTCCTTCATCAAGTGACACTTGTGAAACAAATGTTACAGATGTAGAGTGTACTGCTTGTCCGAATGCTGCATACTGTGGTCTGTAAATAACTGGTTGTGGAGTTGGGATAGATGCGTTAGGGTCACCCATGCGAGCAAAGGCAATCATTCCGCTCTTCAAGATTAACTCAGGTCTTGATGCGAACATTGAAGGTTTCCAGATTACTAAGTCAGCTAATTTACCAACTTCAACAGATCCAACGTAATCGCTGATTCCTTGAGCTACAGCTGGGTTAATTGTGTACTTAGCAATGTAACGCTTCGCACGGAAGTTATCGTTACCATTCTCTTTATCTTCTTCAAGTGGTCCTCTTTGTTTCTTCATCTTGTCAGCAACTTGCCATGTTCTTACGACGACTTCACCAGCACGTCCCATAGCCATTGCGTCAGAAGAAGTCATAGAGAAAATTCCCATATCGTGAAGAACGTCTTCGGCTCCAATTGTTTCTGGACGAATACGTGAGTCAGCAAATGCTACGTCTTCTTCAATGTTTTTGTCTAAGTGGTGACATACCATAAGCATGTCTAAGTGCTCTTCAGCAGTGTTTTTTGTAAATGGTAGTGTTGGGTTTGTTGATGATGGCAATACGTTGTGTTCTCCAGATACACTAATAATATCTGGTGCGTGTCCACCACCGGCACCCTCTGTGTGGAATGTGTGAATTGTTCTACCATCGAATGCATCGATTGTGTCCCAAACACTTCCAGCTTCGTTCAATGTATCTGTGTGGATAGCTACTTGAACGTCGTACTCGTCACAAACTGTTAAACAAACGTCGATTGCTGCAGGTGTTGATCCCCAGTCTTCGTGGAGTTTCAAACCAGCTGCACCAGCTCTAACTTGTTCAGCGATTGCTTCGTGACTTGAAGAGTTACCTTTACCAAGGAAACCGTAGTTAATTGGCGAATTGTCGACAGCTTTCATCATTTGCTCAATGTACCATGGTCCTGGTGTAACTGTTGTTGCGTTTGTTCCATCAGCAGGTCCAGTTCCCCCACCAAATAATGTAGTTACTCCACTTTCAAGTGAAATTTCTGCAATATCTGGAGTAATGTAGTGAACGTGAGTGTCAATCCCACCTGCTGTAACGATCAAGCCTTCTGCTGCGATTGCTTCTGTTGAAGCTCCGACAACTAGATGACCGTCTACGCCGTCTTGGATATCAGGGTTACCTGCTTTACCAATTCCAACGATTTTACCTTCTTTGATTCCGATGTCAGCTTTAACAACACCTGTGTAGTCCAGGATTGTTGCGTTTGTGATTACTAAGTCTAAAGCACCAGCTTTAGATGTTTTAGTAGCAGATTGTGCCATTCCATCACGGAGTGTTTTTCCGCCACCAAACTTAGATTCTTCACCGTAAGTTGTGTAATCTTTTTCAATTTCGATGAAAAGTTCTGTATCACCTAATCGAACTTTATCGCCTGTAGTAGGTCCAAACATACTATTATAGCGTTCTCTTGATATTTCATAAGCCATTCGTTATCTCACCCCTTTTTTATTTTGTATAACCTGCTTGTTTTGCTCTTTCAAGTGAATCTTTTTTGTTTTTCTCTGTTGCTGCACCGTTTGTAAGGTTGTTTAAACCGTAGAAACGTTTTTGTCCACCCATCTCAACAAGTTGGATGTCTTTTTCTTCACCTGGTTCGAAACGTACTGATGTTCCTGCAGGAATATCTAGTCTGTATCCAAATGCTGCTTCACGATCAAATTTCAAAAGTTTGTTTGTTTCGAAGAAGTGATAATGTGAACCAACTTGAACAGGTCTATCACCACTGTTTTGAACATGAATTGTAACTTCTTTCAAACCAGCGTTTAAAGTGATGTTTTCTTGTTTTGGAATTATTTCTCCTGGAATCATATGATTAAATCCTCCTCTCAATTTTTTAAACGATTGGGTCGTGAACTGTAACTAATTTTGTACCGTCTGGGAATGTAGCTTCGATTTGAACGTCTGCGATCATATCTGCTACACCTTCCATAACGTCTTCTTTACTTAAATATTCTCTACCTTCTTGCATCAATTCAGCAACAGAAGCGCCATCGCGAGCTCTTTCCATTAATGTTTGACTCAAGAATGCAATAGCTTCAACGTAGTTAAGTTTTAAACCTCTATCTTTTCTTTTACGTGCTACTTCTCCAGCCATGTGAAGCATTAAGTGTTCTTGATCTTTTTGGTTTAAGTGCATCTTTTTCACCCTTCCTAATCTTTAGATTTAGTATAACTTTTGCAAAACTAGTTCTCTGCTTTGCAGAGTTAATACCAGGTTTTTATTATACTGTAAGATTCAATTTGGTTGATGTGGCTTCTCTCTACAATTCTAAGTTATAGAGACTCTGATAATTCTATCAGTTCTTCTCCAACATCTGTTAGTTTTTGTCCGCTAGTTCCGAACAATCTAATCAAGACATCTCCGCTAGCTAAACGAGTTAGTCCGCCCTCTACTTTGTCATGAGAGTCTATAACCGCTCTTAGTTTAGCATCTGCATCTGCATCTAATTTAAAGTTAATGATTAGTAAGTTAGCTAAGTGAGTATATCCTTCGAACATTCCGAAACTTCTCATGTCGAAGTTAGCAGGTTCAAACACCGCGTTGTCTCGGTAGATCAACTCTCCGCCTACTCTTACGTTAACTAATGTTTGGTAACGTTTGTACATAAATGTTTCTTCTTCTTCTTTAAATATACGCCCAGCTGTTAAGATTTCGCTCATTACAAAACGAGAACTTGTATCTTCTAAATCAATTTCTGTATCAGAATTAAATATAGATTCTACGTAAGGAATTGTAGGCAACGGCATATATTTTAGGTATGAATTTTTTTCTACCTTAATTTTTGTATTTCTAGAAGATCCGATATCTTCAGAGCGGAAAATCTTTTCATATGACTGTGAGGTTAACCAAAGTTTCGAATCTTCTTTGGTAGTAATCTGAATATCATAAACGTCGCCTTCCATTAAACCTGGTGACGATGACATCATCAATACTTTAATCCCACCATCTTTCCACTTTAAAGCACGAGTCATTTTTAGTGGTTGTGAGTGAAATACACGTTCGACATAGGATTTGTCGTCTTTCACTTTAGTAGTAATGTGAAACGCGGTATCTGTAGGGTAACGTGTTAGCTTTGTAGTCATTTGGCAACTGTACTTTCTAATAGTACATGTTCTTTAATCCAATCTACGATTTGCTCTACGTTTTCTTCTTCTCTCATGTTTGTGAACACATAAGGTTTATCCCCACGCATTTTCTTAGTGTCCTTGTCCATTCCATCTAGATCAGCACCTACATATGGAGCCAGGTCTTTTTTGTTGATTACTAGCAGATCTGAACGTTGGATTCCCGGTCCACCTTTACGCGGAATATCTGAACCTTCTGCAACAGAGATAACAAAGATTGTTGCATCGACCAACTCTGGACTAAATGTTGCCGCTAAGTTGTCTCCACCACTTTCAATAAGAACAATTTCACAGTCAGGGTGTCTTTCTGTAATTTGTTCTACTGCTTCAATATTCATAGAAGCATCTTCACGAATTGCCGTATGTGGACACCCACCAGTTTCTACACCTATAATTCTATCTGCGGGTAGTTTACTGTTTTCAACCAAGTAGCGTGCATCTTCAGCTGTATAAATATCGTTTGTCACAACACACAAACTATAGTCATCGACCATCAAACGAGTAATCGCTTCAATCAATGCAGTTTTTCCAGAACCAACCGGTCCTGCAACCCCAATTTTAACGTATGACATAGAACTCCTCCTAATTGTTGTTTCTTGATCTTTTTATTCAATCCATGCTAACTTTTTTTAAATCTTAAGACATATACAAACGTGTATATATGACTTCGTGTTGCATGGAACGTATTTCGAAACCAGGCATTGAGATTCCCAAGTGAGACTCGTCTAACGTTTGTACTTTTTCAACCAAATCATGGAAAAGCGGGTACAAGTCTGCGAGCATTTTTTGTCCGTCAGACTGACTTAACGGAACGCTCTTTACTGCGTTGGTTATTAAACCTGAGGTGTTATTATAGAGAAACGTTTCTAATGCTTCTTCTTTGTCAATTTCTAAAGCAGCGCAGGAAACTCCATAAGCTACACTATAGTTCATTATACTGTTTTCTTTTTCAGCATTTTCAGTGTATGTTTCAAAAATTGTGTCTGCAAAATCAATTCCCATTGACTTTACTGTTTTCACATAACGACTTCCAAGTTTTTCACTTGCTTCACGAATTTCACGCGGTGCTTTGATGGCAACCAAAACCTGATCCAACTCTTTTAGCTTTTCAAATTCTCCTTTTGTGGCATAGTCATATGCCAACATTGCTGACAACAGCTCTGTGTAAAGAAAACTTCCTTGCAAGTTAACTTTGATGTATTCAAACGTAGCGTCGGCACTGCGGACCATCCCTTTGTCAATGTATGTTTCTAAACCAAAGGAGTGAGAATACGCACCAATTGGAAATGTTGGATCATTTACTTGAAGTAAGAAATAAAGTTTATCGGTATTCCTTACTTTTTTAACTGATTTTGCGTTTTTTAGTTTATCCGGTTTTGCTTTAGTAGCTTCTTTAACGATAACTTTTCCCGCCTTTCTTGATATGGTTAAAACCGTTCTCTTTTTCAAGATATTGTTTTCACTATAATTGTTAGTGGAAATGGGTGTGCATTTTCCCTTCTTCTCCACCATGTGTGTGGCTGTGTCCATCAGTGTCCGTTCCAGTACTTACTGATGAAAGAGCGTGACTATTTAATAGTTTTCTTTGTTTAACTTCTGGATGGGCATGTAACTTTTCAAGCATGACCAACATTGGCTTATCGTAAGGCATGATAATTTCATCGAAATTTTCTCCGAAGAACAGTGGAGCGTGTCTGTTACCTATTTCGTAACATAACTTGGCTGCTTCTCTAACTGTGTTTATTTTAGCCACTATTGCTTCTGTTTCTTTAACGTTTATAGCAATTGCTTTTCCGTCTTCAACAGCAAGCACATCATCTTGCATCAAACCAGCAGATAACGTTTCTTGATCCCATCTCAAACCGATGTCGTATCCACCGCGACTCGTGACTTTTTGTATTCTTCTTCTTAATTCATACCATTCAAAGTCTACATAATCTACTTCTAAATCTTTGAACTTATCATCCTTTAAGTTACCAAGCGGTCGCTCAATAATCACACAAACCCCTCCATTTTATCTGTTGGTTATATAGTCTTAAAAAAACATTTACTGTATTTTGCATGAATCTCTGTTTAATTTTATACTTCTTCAAAAACAACTTTTGTACTTTGTTTTATTTAAATAGATCCAAAACACTGTTTATGTACTTTACTCACTTAAGTATAGCAGACATGTCACCTTGTTGCATAACGTTACGCACTCATTACTCAAGATGTATTCTTTTAAAAAAACTATTTTATTTGTTCAAAAGAAACAGATCTGCTTGTAAGATGATACAGTTTCGTTTTTTACTGAGAAGTTGTGACTCACTAAAAACTTCTTTGCAACTGATAAACAAAGTATAACAGATACCCTTTATAAATGTACAGCTTTTTTAAAATATTTTTTCAAAAAAACACATTCGCTTGTTCTTAGTCTTTTTAAATGAATTCAGTGTTCGTATACGCTTATATTAACGAGTTAACCGTATGATAGCAAGGTTTTTTTTAATTTCTCATAATACTCTCATGCTTCATTTCAACTTGAGTCTTCACTAAAAAAGCATCTTTTTGTTTGTTTAAAAATAGATGCTCACGCTTTTCAAACACTATGAATCATATATAATTGATACAGTTTTTTAAAAAACATTTTCTATAATGAAACACAATTTTCTAGTTTCTTCATATACTATACATATTTTTTAGACTACTCTTTTTCATCATTTTTCATCAGCGTTACTTTGCATTTTTTCTGCAACCGATTACTTACTATGTTATTTGTTTTCCTGATATTTTGCAATCAATATGCTCACGCTTCACTCATGACTACAAACCTATTGAAAGATCATACTACTACAGCACTTTTTATATGCTGTAAGAATCTTGTACAAGTTTCAGTTTGTCTTTTGTACAAGATTCCTAAACAGTAAGTCCTACATAAACTATCTTTCTCAATTTTAAAAAATATTACACTAGTGTTTTCTGTTTTTCTTTTTATTCTCTCGCAATTTTTTAAAGAAACTTTTTAGTAATTCGCTCGACTCTTTTTCTAACACACCTTTTTCAACATAAGACTGGTGATTAAAGCGTTTATCTTCTAGTAGATTAAATAACGTACCTGCTGCGCCACCTTTAGGGTCACTTGGTCCGTAGTAGACTTCTTCTATTCTAGAAAGAATAATGGCGCCACTACACATTGGGCAAGGTTCGAGCGTAACAAATAATTGGCAATTTTCTAAACGCCAATTGCCCAGTTTCATGTTGGCTTCTTGAATTGCCATCATTTCTGCGTGTGCTGTTGCTTGTTGATCTATTTCTCTTCTGTTATACCCCCTCCCTATAATCTGACCATCGAGTACTACTACAGCACCTATAGGAACTTCACCAATTTCTTCCGCATGCCTTGCTTCTTTTATTGCTTCTTTCATAAAATTTTCTTTTTGTTCTCTTGTTAAAGTCATGACGTTACCTCTTTTGTTTAGTTTTTACATCTCAGACAGTCTTGAAAGCTTTTCTTGTTCATTCAAATAGTTTTTGCAAATCACGTATCTTTGGTTAATCATACGTGTTAACTATTGTTTGCTATATGAAAAAATTCAATCAATAAATCTTTTCTATTTTAATTAGGGTAAATTAATAGACAATGGGCTAGCATCGAACTTTTGAATTGGGCGGTTTATCCATTTAAAAAAACTCCCCTTTTTGAGGGAGTTTTTTACTTGTGAATCTTATTTTTTAAAGTATTGGTTTTATCTAAAAAGGTATCTTTCAAATCAGATGTTATATTTTTAAGTTGTTCTGAATAATCAGATAACTTGTCTTCCATAGCACCAACTTTATCAATTGTATTCAGTAAGTGTGTAATTTCAGTATCAGATAGGTTATCAATTACAGACATCGCTTTTTTGTTGCCTTTTAGCGTATCTCGTACAAAACATTTGGCTTTTCGTCTATTAATCATTGCTTCCATTCTTTCTTGGACATCATCTGAAGTACACAAATATGTGACGACACCTAACGCAACAACTGTTCCAATACCTACCGCTAATTTTTTTGTTCTTTCTTCCACATCATCCACATCCTTTGCATTATCTTACCAAACTAAATTTAGATACACCACGGATATGCATTCCCATGCTTATACTTTTGAATGAACGGAATGACCATTTAATTTTCTTTCATTGGATTCTTTCGTAACCTCTGAATCCATTTCTTTATTTTTTATTTTGAATGTCAATTTTCCTTTTGTAGCTCCTATTGTAACCTTGTCCCCTTTGACTACATTTCCTGACAATAACTCTTCACTCAATCGATCTTCTATCTCTTTTTGAATAGCGCGTTTTAGAGGGCGCGCCCCATACTCTGGATCATATCCTTCTTTCGCAATTACCTCAATTGCTGCTGGAGTTATTTTAACTTGAATTCCTAATTCACCTATACGTGTCGTTATTTTTTCTGCTAGCAATTTAACAATTTCATTTAGTTCTTTTTGTTCAAGTGGATGGAATACAATTGGGTCATCTAATCTATTTAAAAATTCAGGACGGAACGATTTTTTTAACTCTTCCATGATTTGCTTTTCCATTGCCTTATAATCAAATCGCTTATCTTTTGCTCCAAAGCCAACAGATTTTTCATCTCTCAGTGTCGTTGCACCAAGGTTAGAAGTCATAATTAAAATAGTATTTTTGAAATCTACTTTTCTCCCTTTAGAATCTGTCAAGATTCCATCATCTAGAACCTGCAACAAGAGGTTAAACACATCTGGATGGGCTTTTTCTACTTCGTCTAGAAGCACAACAGAATATGGTTTTTGCCGTATTTTTTCTGTTAGTTGACCACCTTCTTCGTAACCTACATACCCGGGTGGAGAACCTAAGATGCGACTTGTACTATATTTTTCCATATATTCAGACATATCTATCCGAATAAGTGCATCCTCGCTTCCAAACATGGATTCGGCGAGAGCTTTAGCAAGCTCTGTCTTTCCAACACCAGTAGGACCTAAAAACATAAAAGAGCCAATTGGACGATTTGGATCTTTCATTCCGCTACGAGCCCTTCGAATGGCTTTAGAGACTGCGCTAACTGCTTTATCTTGTCCAATAACACGCTGATGAAGTTCTTCTTCTAACCTTAATAATTTCTCGCCTTCTTTTTGTTCCATTTGCTGAACAGGTATCCCTGTCCACTGAGAGACTACCTCGGCAATATCGTGTTCCGTAACTTCTAACTCTACTTCTTTAGACTCTGCGTTTAATAGCTTCTGAAGACGTTTTCTCTGCTTCATCTCTTCAGTTCGAATGTGTGCTGCTTCTTCAAATTTTTGTGCTTGAATTGCGTTTTCCTTTTGCTCTCTTAACTCTTCTAGTTTCTGTGTGCTAACAGAAATGAGATTTGGAGTATATGTTTGGTCTAACCTCACTTTTGCAGCACCTTCGTCAATTAGATCAATTGCCTTATCAGGAAGTTGACGTGCTGGAATATACCGACTAGAAAATTGTACCGCCGCTTCAAGCGCACCATCAGTTATTTTCACACCATGATGATCTTCGTATCGTTTACGGAGACCCTTTAAAATCACCACAGCTTCTTTTGCAGATGGCTGTTCTACTGTCACAGGTGCAAAGCGCCTTTCAAGAGCAGCATCTTTTTCGATGTGTTTTTGATACTCATCCAGTGTCGTTGCACCAATCGTTTGAATTTCTCCACGTGCTAAAGCAGGTTTTAAAATATTCGAAGCATCAATTGCCCCTTCAGCACCGCCAGCTCCAATTAACGTGTGCAATTCATCAATAAATAAAATAACTTGTCCATCTTGATAAATCTCATCAATAATTTTCTTCATACGCTCTTCAAACTCACCACGATATTTAGTTCCAGCTACTAATGAGCCTACATCAAGAGCCATCAAGCGTTTTGACAAGAGCCCTTCTGGAACTTCGCCAGCTGCAATTTTTTGTGCTAGTCCCTCAGCAATTGCGGTTTTTCCTACCCCTGGCTCCCCTACTAAAACAGGGTTGTTTTTTGTGCGTCGACTTAAAATTTGAATAATTCTTCGTACTTCTTTCGAACGACCTATAATTGGATCTAATTTTCCTGTTCGTGCAACAGCTGTTAAATCTCTTGCTAACGAATCTAAAGTAGGTGTACCCGAAGCAGAGGCTTTTTCTGTTTGCACTTGGCGAACTTGCTTAGAATTTTTTGTGCCAACATCAGAAAGACCAATTTTTTTCAAAATCATTTTTCGGACATTTTGTAAGTTTAAATCTAAATTCTCTAAAATTTTTGAAGAAACTATCTCGTTATCTCTTAAAAGACCTAACAGCAAATGCTCCGTCCCAACCAAAGGCGCCTGCATACGTCTTGCTTCATCTGTTGCAAATCCAATTACCTGTTTTGCTCTTGGAGAGTATGCGTAGATTTCTGTCGGTTTGCCTTTCTTTTTTGTCCCATATCCTGAAAAACTTTCAATTTCATCATGAACATCTTCTTCATTCAGTGACAATTGTCGCAATGTTTTTCCTGCAATTCCTTCTTGCTCTATTACCAACGCTAAAAGAAGGTGCTCTGTCCCAACTAACTCGTGACGGAACTTCCTTACTTCTTCTTGTGCAATGATGAGAACCGCTTTGGCTTTTTCAGTGAACAACTCACTCATTCTATCCGCCTCCTATGGTTGATGTATCATTCGTATTTTAAGCCTAACAACATTCTTTTTAATATTTCTGCTCTGATTGCTTTTTCTAATGAACTTTCAAGGTTTATTTTATTTTTTTCGATAGCTGCAAGCATCAGCTTTGCTTCTTTTTTAGTAACTATTCCATCTTTAAATAAAGTGTTGATAATAGAAAAAGAGTCCCGTTCAGAAATGGATTGGCCAACCAATTCATTTAATGTTTCCATTGTATCTACATTGTCTAACAACTTGACTTTGATGATACGGATATAGCCTCCGCCCCCGCGTTTACTTTCAACTATATACCCATGCTGAATTGTAAAGCGAGTGTTGATCACATAATTAATTTGTGAAGGGACACACTTAAATTGTTCAGCTATTTCATTCCTTCTGATATCCACTTGTTCCTTTTGATTCAATACTTCTTTTAAATAAGCTTCAATAATATCTGACAAGTTTTGATTGTCCATAATATTTTACCAATCTTAACACATTAGAAGTGATCCTACTTCTTTCACACTCTCATAATATGTTACTATCAGCAATCCTCCCTTCGATTAGGAAGAAAAACTTCCATTTGTCCTAGCATACAAAGTTTTTGACTAAATTTGACTATTACTCATTATAAGACAAATCATAGATTTTTTAAAGAATAGTGTCACTCAATAATACATTTAAAACAAAAAAAGACATTTACAATTAAGTAAATGTCTTTTTAAAGCTTTATCGGGAAGACAGGATTTGAACCCGCGGCCCCTTGGTCCCAAACCAAGTGCTCTACCAAGCTGAGCTACTTCCCGTAGCATTACTATAATTCTTTTTTTAGAAGAAATGCACCCTAGAGGAGTCGAACCTCTAACCCCTTGATTCGTAGTCAAGTACTCTATCCAATTGAGCTAAGGGTGCAGCATCAAATGTAAAGTGCTTTGCAGACTACGATACACAGGCTTTACCTACCTTGTATTTCCTCAAAACAAAATACATCCATAATGGATGCCGGCTAAAGGACTTGAACCCTCGACCCCCTGATTACAAATCAGGTGCTCTACCAACTGAGCTAAGCCGGCGTTTAGTCATTAAACAAAAAAAAAATAACTCTTTTTGT
>CAYZZA010000037.1:0-12564 GCA_964482685.1 uncultured Carnobacteriaceae bacterium | reverse complement strand
AAGCCATCTGCGTACATGGTGCTCTTTGACATTTGGTTGCAAGATGAGGTGGTGGAGGTGTTGGAATGCCTCGGTTTGCTTTGCATCTTCCAAGATCTCTCCAATCAACTCGCCTCCCATTCCACAGATGGTTGCGGTGGTGACGTGGTCATCCACGTGTAAGATGCGTAAGCCATTGCCTAAACGAACATCTATTTGGTCTTCTAAGTGTCTTTTTTGTACTTCTTTTTTTGCTCGACTTAATGGACCTTTAGCCACTTCCCCTGCAATCGCATAGGGCACAACGCCTTGTTCGACCAATGCACAAGGCAAGTATGCATGATCAGAGCCAATGTCTACGAGGCGCTCTCCCGGCTGCACGCACGAAGCAACAGCCGCCAATCGTTTGGATAGCCGTATGTTTCCCATTTTGCTAGCCACTTCCTTTTTTAGTTTAACAGACAAAGCCCACTCATTCGATTGGTTTCATCGTGTATCGTCTCTTTGTGCTGTTTTTTTTCGACTATAGAAAGAAAAAAACAGCCAGCCTCGTAAAAGGTTGACTGCTTTTTCTGGAAAAAGAGTGTCTTATTCTTCGTCATCTTCTCCGATAACTTCTGGTTCAGGCATTGCTGAATCTTCGTCTGCTACTTCTGGCTCTTCAAATTCTTCAGGAGCTGTAACAGTTAGTAGAGCGTAGTCAAGCTCTGTGGTGACTTCTACTCCAGCAGGAACTTTCAAATCTGCTACGGTTAGAGTATCGCCAATTTTAAAGTCAGATGCATCGATAACAAGCTCTTCTGGTGCTTCAGAAGGAGCAACTTCTACTTCTAATTCGTTTAGAAGCAAGGAAACAAATCCTTCTTTGACATTCTCTTCGCCGTGAAGCACGATTGGAATGGTCATAGATACTTTTTCTCCTTCTTTAAAGGAAAGCAAGTCAACGTGGAAGACAATTTGTTTGAGGGCTGCTTTTGAAAATTCTTTTACAATTACATTGTAAGAAGCATCGCCTTCAACGTCTATTGTAAAGACACCGTTCCAACCTACTTCTTTGATTTTGTCTTCTAATTCTTTCAAATTAATTAAGACAGGTAAAGAGTCAACCTCTTTTCCATAGATGTTTGCAGGAACAAGTCCAGCATTTCGTGCTTTTTTAGAAGCGATTGTTCCAACTTCTTCTCTTTTTGTCGCTTTGATTGACATACGTGATTCACCTTTCTGATGTGGGGTAAGTTCTTAATAAGTTGTTTCTTTAAAAGAACCTCTTTGTTACAATAACAGAATTTCAAACAAATTTCCAGTTGTTCTCCTCTTTTCAGACGAGGAGGCTTATTCTAAGAAATCTTTTAGCTGTTTTGAACGACTTGGGTGTCTCAATTTGCGAAGTGCTTTGGCTTCAATTTGACGAATTCTCTCGCGCGTGACACCAAAGACTTTGCCAACATCTTCCAATGTGCGTTGACGTCCATCATCTAGCCCAAAACGCAAGCGCAAAACGTTTTCTTCGCGGTCTGTTAATGTATCTAAGACGTCTTCGAGTTGTTCTTTTAAGAGTTCATAGGCAGCGTTTTCGGCTGGACTTGTTGCCTCACTATCTTCAATGAAGTCGCCTAGGTGAGAATCATCTTCCTCTCCAATGGGTGTTTCTAACGAAACAGGTTCTTGGGCAATTTTTAGAATTTCACGAACTTTTTCAGTTGGAAGATCCATTTCTGCTCCAATTTCTTCTGGAGTGGGTTCTCTACCTAAATCTTGAAGCAGCTGGCGTTGGACTCGAACCAGTTTGTTGATGGTCTCTACCATATGCACAGGAATACGAATGGTACGTGCTTGGTCGGCGATAGCGCGCGTAATTGCTTGACGGATCCACCATGTGGCATAGGTTGAAAACTTAAACCCTTTCGTGTAGTCAAATTTCACGACCGCTTTCATGAGTCCCATGTTTCCTTCTTGAATTAAGTCAAGAAAAGACATGCCACGACCGACATAGCGTTTGGCAATGCTGACAACAAGACGTAAGTTTGCTTCAGCCAACTCTTGCTTGGCTTCATCGTCCCCTTGCTCAATACGTTTGGCTAAAATCACTTCTTCTTCTGCTGTTAGGAGGTCTACACGGCCAATTTCTTTTAGATACATGCGAACAGGGTCGTTAATTTTTACTCCAGGAGGAGCCGTAAGCACTTCTCGACGTGCTTTTGAAGCGGCTCTAGCTTCTTTTTCAATTTGCTTGTCAATGGGCTGTCCTTTTTCATCTACAATGCCCAATCCTTTTTCTTCGATGGTGTCTATGAGTTTTTCCATGGCTTCAGGGTCTAATGTGTAAGGATTTGCGAGTTCTCGTGTTAAAACAGTGTAGGTAACCGTCGTCTCATTTGCTTTTTTTCGTTCGTTGATAAAGTTTTCAACAGCTTCTTCATAAGGAAGTGCGGTATCTTTCTTTTTTGCGACCATTGAATCATCCTCCAAAAAGTATTTTCATGCATCTTTTCTGCGAAAGTGTACAAAAGTAACAAGAAATCTCTGTACCTCGTCAAGGCAACTCGATTGATCCGTTTAGGCCGTTCACACGCGTCACGTTTGTAACGGGTCTTCTAAGCGGACTTCTTTTATCTTTCGATTCAGAGAAATAATCTCCATCACTAATTTTTGTTGTGCAAGCAAGTCATTGCTTTTTTGTGCGTCTTCTAGTTGTTTTCTCGTCTCAGCTAGTTTTTCCACCCATTGTTCTTGTTGAATAATTCGGATGCAATCGTCTAGCTCTTCAGTGGTGACGTGGTCTCCAAAAGACAACCACTCGATTTCAACAGCGAGTTGCTTGGCCGCAGACTCTTTTAAATAGTCAATAAACGCCCCCATATTTGGGGTGTGTTGGCTATAAAACTCGTCCATCAAGACATACAAAAGATTGAATTCTTCGGTATAGAAATGAAACTCAGGGTACGTGTGGGCAAGATGGAGTCGTGCTTCTTCAAAATGAAACAAGCGGTTCAACAGTTGTTTTTCGGCATTGGTCACTTTTGTTTCCAGTCGTGGCTGCTTTTTGACTTGCGTGAAAGCGGCTGTACGCGCCAAGTGTTTGGATTGCTCTTTTCGTTCATAGACCGCTTCTTTTTTATGTGTTAAATAAGCGGTTTGAAATTGTTCACGCAATGTGTCTACGGGCAACCCAAATTCCTGCGACAATTGGTTAAAATAAACTTCTCGTTCAACAGCAGAAGGCACACGCGTCATTTCGGTTAAAATCGTGTTGATGTAGTCAATGCGTTGACTATCATTGTGCAGATTTTTTCCCTTTTTATGGTACCGCATCAAAAACCCAATCAAGGTGAGTCGGCTATTTTTCATAAAATTCAAAAAATACGCAGGTCCCTTTTCTTGAATCAAATCATCTGGATCGAGTCCTTCTGGAAACGGAATAATTTCCAAAGAGAAAGGGGTTTCCTTTGTGAGAAAGTCTGCCGATCTTTTGGTGGCTTCGTTTCCAGCAGCGTCTCCGTCAAACGACAAAATCACATGATCCGTTATCTTTTCTAACTGCTGGATGTGTTCACTTGTCAAACTTGTTCCCATAGTCGCCACAGCGTTTGAGAGCCCTGCTTGGTACGCCGCAATCACGTCCATAAAGCCTTCGAATAAATACGTTTCTTTTTCTTTTCGGATAGAAGGGCGTGCGGCTTCAAAATGAAACAACAGCATTCGTTTGTTAAACAAGTCTGTTTCAGGGCTGTTTAAATATTTCGCTGCGGGATAATCGGGATTTTCTTTAAAAATCCTTCCTGAAAAGGCAACGGTTTTTCCTTGATGATTGGCCAAAGGAAACATAATACGGTTGTAGAAGCGATCTTGAAGGGAACCGTCGTCTCTCTTGATGAAGAGACCTGATTTTTCAAGAACCGCCTCATCCCATCCCTTTTTTTCAGAAGCAAACGCTTGTAACAAGTGACGTTGGTCAGGCGCAAACCCAATTTTAAAGTGTTCAATGGTCTCTTTATGAAGCCCTCTTTCTTCAAGATAGGCAAGAGCAGGTTCGCCTGTTTTCGTGTGCATCAATATGTGATGATAAAATTCTTGGACATGTTCGTGTAAGGAGAGCAGCTGACCTGTTTCAGAGTGTTCCGCTGGTTTGAATTGATCCACAGAGCGAGCCAATGTAGGGTCGAGTTCAATATCCATTAACTCGGCTGTTTTGATCACCGACTCTGGAAAAGTCAGTCCCTCAATCTCCATAATAAAAGAAAAGACATTTCCGCCTCTGCCGCAACTAAAGCAGTGGAACAATTGTTTTTCTTCTTGAATGGAAAAAGAGGCCGTTTTCTCTTCGTGAAAAGGACAAAAGCCAAAATGGTTTTTTCCTCTTTTTTTCATCTGGACATATTGACTGACAACATCTAGGATGTTGGCTTCTTGACGTATGTTTTCGATTACTTCCTCAGGTATACGCATGCCACAGCACCTCTTTTTTGTTTCTTCTCTTTTCATAAAACATGCATAAAACGTAGACAAGCCGCACAAATATGCGGCTTGTTCTCTGATACGTACTGTTCGTACTCATACATTTTTAAGTATACCAAAAAGTTGGAGAAAAATAAAGGTGTACGGCTAATTTTTCTGTCCATTTTTTAGAATAGGCCTGAATTTTATTTTTATATCCCTTCTGGTAGTCCAAATTGAGCTTCATATAAATCATGATACGCTCCCTTTTGATCAAGCAACTCCTCATGGGCACCTTGTTCAACGAGTCCCTCTTCTGTTACCACCATAATACGGTCTGCATGGGTAATGGTCGCAAGACGGTGTGCAATGACTAGGGTCGTTCTACCTGCTGAAAGCGAATCAAGGGCTTGTTGGATGGCACGTTCTGTTTGTGTATCCAACGCAGAGGTGGCTTCATCCAAAATAAGAATAGATGGATTTTTAAGGAACATCCGCGCAATCGACAGGCGCTGCTTTTGACCTCCAGAAAGTCTGACTCCTCGCTCACCCACAACGGTCTCAATCCCATTAGGCATCTCTGCAATCACATCTTCTAAATTAGCCAAACGAATGGCTTCATGCACTTCTTCATCCGTTGCATCTAAGCGCCCGTACAAAACATTTTCTTTGATGGTCCCTGGAAACAAGAAAACGTCTTGCTGAACGACGCCAATTTGATTGCGCAAGGATTTAAGAGTCATGTTTTTTAGTGGAATCCCGTCAATTGTAATGACCCCACTGGTTGCGTCATAAAAGCGAGGGATCAAGCTACAGATGGTGGTCTTTCCAGCACCACTCGGTCCTACGAAAGCGATGGTTTCTCCTGCACGAATGGAAAACGACAAGTCCTTCAATACAGACGCATGGGCGTCGTACCCAAAGGAGACATCTGTAAATTCGATATCTCCTTTTAACAAAGGTGCCTCGAAGGCTCCTTCTTCATCTTGGATGGCAGGAACGTGGTCCAATTCTTCCACCAAGCGCTTAAACCCAGCAATTCCTTTTGGGTAACTTTCAATCATGTTGTTGACTTTTTCAATGGGACGCACAAAGATGTTCGAAAAGAGAATAAAGGCAATAAAATTCCCATAACTAATCTCTCCGCGCAAGCTAAAGTACGCACCAAAGAAAAGAGTGAACAAGGAAATTAGACGCATAAAAAAGTAGTTATACGCACTACTGAGTCCCATCATTTGATAAAATTTCTTTTTGGCTGTGCGGTACTTGTTATTTAAGACTTGAAATTGCGCTTGTTCATGCTCTTCGTTCGCGTTTGCTTGTACTTCACGAATTCCACCTACGGATGCTTCAATCCCGGCACTAAATTGTCCCAGTTGTTTAAAGATGTGCGTATTGACATGAAGCATTTTTTTATTGAAGAAAGCTAGGGCAAAAGCAATCATCGGAATGAGAACAAACGTTGCCAGTGCTAGTTTCACATGAATAGACAACATAAGCGCAAAAGCGCCCCCTAGTGTGAATAAAGTAATAAACACATCTTCAGGTCCGTGATGCGCAAGTTCGGATATTTCAAACAAATCAGATGTCAACCGTGACATCAACTCACCTGTTTCGCGTTCATCGAAATAAGAAAAAGATTGTTTTTGGATATGTTCAAACAATTCTGCCCGCATATCGGTTTCAATGTTGACGCCAAGTACGTGCCCATAATACGTCACGATATATTGAAGGATAGAATTGAGTAAATACAGAGCAAACAATCCAAAGGAGACGACTATAATCAATCTCCAATCCCCTGTTGGGAGTAAATCGTCGGTCACTTTCCGCACAATCAAAGGAAAGAAGAGTTCGATGATGGCAACTAAGATTGCGCTAAAAAAATCAACAATAAACAACGTTTTATAGGGTTTGTAATAGGAAAAAAAGCGTTTCATCATCTGTCTCTCTCCTTTCATAGGCCTAAAGAGAGGTCTCCCCTCTTCGATAGGCGCTCTTACTCATGAATCGATTACTTGATTACCAATTTCCGCACGTCCGCAAATCGGTTTACTAACAACCCAATCTTCTTCAGCAAGGTCAAACGGTTTGTCCTGATTGCGTCATCGTCTGCCATCACCATATTGTCTTCAAAAAACGCTGCGATTGGTTCTTGCAAGTGGCTAAGTGTTGTATAGATTGTTTCTTTGTGTGTGGTATGTTCAAGTTTGTCTAAGGCTGCCATCGTATTTTCATACAACTGTTTTTCAGAGTCTGTTTCAAATAAAGCAGGATCAATTGCTTGCTTGTCTAATTCGTTGGATGCTTTTTCAGCTAGGGTTAAAACACGCGTTAAAGCTTCCATCACGAGTTTGAAATTAGAGTCGCTTAAGTGCGATTGCAGAACATAAGCGGTTTCTTCCAACTCAAAAATGTCTTGTTGGTTAGAGGTTAACACCGCTTCAATGACGTCATACCGCCATCCTTGTTCCATGAAATACTGGTTCAAGCGGCTTATAAAAAAGCTTTCCAACTTTTCAGAGTACGTGGAGTCGATAGTCAAAATAGACTCTGATAGAGCCTTGATAATTTTTTGAACTGGGAACGTCCAGTCATTTTCTAAGACAATACGCACGAGACCATACGCTTGGCGACGCAAGGCAAATGGGTCGTTTGAACCTGTTGGAATAACGCCTGCTTGAAAGAACATAAACAGCGTGTCTAGTTTTTCGGCAATGGCCAATACAGAACCAACGGTCGATTCTGGAAGTGAGCCTTTGCTGGAGAGAGGGAGGTATTGTTCGCGAATGGCTTGAGCAACCGCTTTGTCTTCGCCTTTTTCTTTTGCGTAAATCTCTCCCATAATGCCTTGTAATTCAGGAAACTCATCGACCATATTGGTGACTAGGTCAAATTTGGCAATTTCCGCTGCACGTTTGACTTGGTGTGTTTGTTGGCTGTCTAAGCCCACAAGCTCTCCAATCAGTTCGGCTATCTTTTGAACACGGACCGATTTATCATACAAGCTGCCCATGCCTTCATAGAAAGTGACTCGTTTTAATTTGGCTAAAGAGTCGTCGATGGAACGAGTTAGATCGTCTTCAAAGAAAAAGACTGCATCGGCTAAACGTGCGCGCAACACTTTTTCGTTTCCTTTTCGAACGACATCAAGTGCATCCGCTGTCCCGTTTCGAACGGCTACAAAGTAAGGCAAGATTTCTCCCGACGCATCACGCACGTCAAAGTATCGTTGGTGGTCTCGCATGGAGGTTACCAATGCTTCTTCTGGGACTTTTAAATACGCAGCATTAAAGGTACCAAAAAAGGTTGTCGGAAACTCCACCATGTCTGTTACTTCGTTTAACAAAGAAGGGTTTTCTGGGACCACCCATCCCTGTTCTTTTTCTAGGTGCTCGATTTGGTTCTGGATAGTCTGTTTTCTCTCGGTGCGATCTGCGATGACATATTCGTGTTTGAGTGTCTCTTCATAGTCTACCGCCTTGTCCAAGGTGACTTCTTTGCCAAGAAAACGGTGACCGCGTGTGGTGCGTCCACTTTCGATGCCTAACGCGGTTACAGGAATAACCGTTTCATCAAGAAGTGCCACAATCCAGTGAACCGGGCGGATGTATTTAAACGAGTGGTCTGCCCAATGCATGCTGATGGGAAAATCCATGTCTTCGATGAGAGTGGCTACTTCAGGCAACATGTCCTTGGTCAAAACGCCTTTGGTTTCTTTTTTGGCAAACAAATACGGAACGCCATTGACCTCTTCGACATACAAGCTGTCTGGGTCAATTTGTTTGCTGCGCGCAAAGCCTTGCGCTGCTTTGGTTAGGTTTCCCTCCGCATCTACTCCTGCTTTTTTGGAAGGTCCTTTTATAATGTCTGTTTGATCTTCTTGTTTTTCAGCCAATCCTGTCACAAGCAACGCGAGCCTGCGCGGCGTAGAAAAAACCTTTATTTCTTCATATGGGACTTTTTTGTTGTCTAGAAAAGCCGCCATTCTTGTTTTAAATTGCTCGATGCTCGTTTGAATAAAACGTGAAGGCATCTCTTCTAGTCCAATTTCAATCAAAAATGTATGTGTCACTCTGCATCCCCCATTTCAATTTTTGCGTCCGTTTCTTTTAACAATGGAAAACCTAACTTCTCACGTTCAGCTAAAAAGGCTTTTGCGATGGTGCGAGCCAATTTACGAATGCGGCCCAAGTATTCTGGACGTTCGGTAGCAGACACTGCCGAACGTGCATCCAATAAGTTAAACGCATGACTGCATTTTAGAACATAATCGTACGCCGGGTGTACAAGCCCTTCTTCAATGAGACGTGCGGCTTCGGTTTCGTATTGCGCAAACAACGTAAACAACAGCGCTGGGTCACTTTCGTCAAATGCATACGTGGAATGCTCGCGCTCGGGTTGTTTGAATATGTCTCCATACAAGACACCTTCTGTCCATTGGATGTCGTACACACTGTCTACATCTTGGATATAAGAGGCAAGTCTTTCTAAACCGTAAGTCAACTCACTCGTTACCGGGCTGACTTCTAATCCCCCGACTTGTTGGAAGTAAGTAAACTGTGTGACTTCCATTCCGTCTAGCCACACTTCCCAACCTAGACCAGCACACCCTAAAGAAGGGTTTTCCCAGTTGTCTTCTACAAAACGAATGTCGTGTTCCAATGGATCGATGCCCAATGCGACTAGACTTTCTAAATAGAGCTCTTGAATCGCCTCAGGCGAAGGTTTCATGACCACTTGAAATTGGTGGTGTTGGAACAAGCGGTTTGGGTTTTCACCGTATCGGCCATCAGCTGGACGTCTAGACGGTTCAACATAGGCGGCATTCCAAGGTTCTGGACCAATCGCTCTTAAAAAAGTATACGGACTCATCGTTCCTGCACCTTTTTCAATGTCGTATGCTTGCATCAGCAAACAGCCTTTTTTAGACCAAAATTGTTGTAAAGTTAAAATAATTTCTTGAAACGTCAATGCTTTTTTCATCAGCCAATCTCCTTTTTCTGCATCATGTACTCACTTTTGTGTGGTTTTCTATAAAATAAAAAAACCTATACCAAAAAATCCTTTGGTATAGGGACGATAAATTCGCGGTTCCACCCTACTTCTGTTTTTACACAGCAGCTTTTTTATTCAGTTGTAAGCTCCGGAAATGCCTGTTCGTTGTCTGTCCATTTTTGGCTTCCACTATCCCAAAATCGCTAGCATGGAGAATAAACAACTCTTTTTTCCTTCAACACTTTTCTTGCTTTTATCTTTGTTCTTTCCACTTCGTAATAAATCTTTGGTCTTGATACTTTTTAGTAAAAGGGTCACACACTGTCTTGATCGGATGGAGAAGCCTGTTTTGTTTTTCGTCCTTCTACAAGTAGCGTGCTCCAGGAATACATGTTGTCAATAAACTTTTTGCTTTTTAAGTTGATGCCAACACCTTCTTCGTACCATTTGTCAATCACTCTGCGCATCTCTTTTTTTGTCTCTTCTTTGACGGTTGTGTTGCCTAATCTTTCCAGTGGCAAAACAGACAACAAGCGAAGCAACGAAATAGATTTAGCAGATGCATGGTACCGCCTCGGATCTTTGGCCCAGTCCTTTTCACACAGCAATCCCCCATACACACTGGAGTAATCAAATACTCCTTTGGTGACCCCGCAACGCATACATCCGCGTAGCTCCGGCATAACCCCAAAATAGCGTAAAAACTTGACTTCAAACATATTTACGACAATCTCAGGGTCGCTTCCTTCGTCAATGGCTGTCAATCCCGCAAGGAGTTCTTCAAAAAGAGGCACATCTTGCTTGCCATCTTCTAATGCAACATCGGTGAGCTGCATGAGATACGTCGCGTATGCGTTTAAGAAGATATCGGTGTGTAGGTGTTTAAAGAACGTGATGTCTTTAACATCATTTAAAAAAGACAACCCATTTTCACGAACATCCGCAATGTATGTGGCGACTGTAAAAGGTTGGATGGCTTGTGTCCATTTGCTGCTGTTTTTTTTAGACCCGCGAACAAAGAACATTTTCAACCCGTATCGGTCTGTAAAAACCTTCACTAAAAAATCACGTTCGCGGTGTTTTCTTGTAGACACGACAATGCCTCTTAGTTGTTCAGCTTTCATGCCTGTCATCCTTTCTCATTCAACAAGAACATGGTCGAAAAGAGTGGCACTGGCTGAGTATATATAGAAGCCGTTTTTAGTGTCTTCTAGTAGTCATCTTTTCGATACCCATAGTCATCCAAATAAAAGGGTTTGTTTCTCCAGTCTGGTTGGACTTTGACCCATAAATCGAGGTAGATAGAATCACCTAAGAGCTCTTCGATTTCTTTTCGTGCCCGAATGCCAATTTCTTTCATCATTTTTCCGCCTTTGCCAATGATGATTCCTTTTTGACCGGCACGCTCGACGACGATGGTCGCATGGACCGTAATTCGTCCCAATTTATTTCTTTTTACATGTTCAATAACAACTGCGATAGAGTGTGGGATTTCTTCGCTTGTCAATTGGAGTACTTTTTCACGAATCAATTCGGACATAATGAAATATTCAGGGTGATCGGTGACTTGTTCTTCAGGATAATACTGCGGGCCTTCTGGCAAATACTTTACCAGTGTGTCCACTAGCGTATCCACGTTGTTTCCTACTTTGGCTGAGAGTGGAATCACTTCCGCAAAGTCCATTTCATCCTTGTAAGACGCAATGATAGGCAAGATGTCATCTGGATGAATCTCATCAATTTTATTGATCACAAGGAAAACAGGCGTTTTGCTGTCTTTGATTTTATCAATAATAAACTGATCGCCTGGTCCTTTTTTCTCCGTAGCGTTTACCATGAATAAAATCACTTCGACGCCATCCAATGAACTCAAAGCAGACTTTACCATGTAATCGCCTAGTTGATGTTTGGGCTTGTGTATCCCCGGTGTATCAATAAAAATGATTTGAACATTGTCTCTTGTGTAAATCCCTTGTATTTTGTTTCGTGTTGTTTGCGCTTTGTCACTCATGATGGCGATTTTTTGGCCAACTAGAGAGTTTAAAAGCGTTGATTTCCCAACATTTGGACGTCCAATAATGGTGACAAAACCTGATTTAAAGTTCTCCATATTCATCAAACCAAATCCGCCGGTGTGAATGCACCTGGCAATAATTGAGCGACGGTTGTAAATTGTTCCTTGCCTTGCGTGTTCGTTAACAACACAGGCATGTCTGGCTCACAAAACTCTGAAATGACTTGTCGGCATGCCCCACATGGTGAAATCGGACCATCTGTATGACCTGTTACAACAAGGTAATCGAACTCTTTGTGTCCTTCTGAAACAGCTTTAAAAATCGCTGTTCTTTCTGCACACATGCTTAGTCCATAGGACGAGTTTTCAATGTTACAGCCTGAAAAAAAGGTTCCATCTTTTGTATGTACGGAAGCTCCTACAGGAAATTTTGAATATGGAACATACGCTCTTTCTAACATGGTTGTTGCCTGTTCAATTAACGTCGGCAAGTATTCTGGTGATTGTGTGGCCATCTTCTAACACTCCTTTTTTTGATAACGCTTGTTTAGAAAAAAAGTTCATATATTTTTGGGATCAGAATGAGTGCGCCCACTATGACTGAAAAAAAAGCTGTCAGCAATACTGCAGCTGCAGCCATGTCTTTGGCTTTTTTTGCAAGTGGATGATACGTGTGGTTCGTCGTAAGGTCAACCAAGTTTTCAATCACGGTATTCCAAATTTCCATAATCCAAACCATAAAAATAGACAGTAAAATCCAAGCCCACTCATGCACAGTTAAGTGGAGAAACAAACAGAGAAACAGCGTGAGCGCACCTAAGAAGACGTGCGTTTTCATGTTTCGTTCTTCTTTGAAAACAGTTTCTATCCCTTTAAAAGCATACTTAAAAGATTGAATATATGTCCGGTTTTTTTGAGGGATGTTACGACGATCGCTCAAGTCCATACTCCTTTAAGATTTTTTTCTGGAGCCCAAACATTTCTTTCTCGTCTTCTTCATTCAAGTGGTCGTACCCATTCAAATGAAGGAATCCATGCAAGGCCAAAAATCCAAGCTCGCGGTCAAAAGAGTGACCATATTCTACTGCCTGTTCTTTGGCACGCTCTATGGATATAAATAAATCACCTAAATCAGTTGGGAT
>CAYZZA010000036.1:0-13019 GCA_964482685.1 uncultured Carnobacteriaceae bacterium | reverse complement strand
GTATAAAAATAGGCATCAGTGATTTTTAGCCACCAACACCAAATATTATAGAGCCTTTTTTATTGAAGTTAGTTTACGAAAGCATATCCTTTTTCTCTTCATCTGTGGAGACCACCGCTTTTGTGTCAGCCGGTGCGTCTTGTTTTTTGACAGTAATGTCTCCTTCGTCATTTAGCGTTGCGATCATATGACTAACAGTAGGGTGTGACAAGTAGTATTCCGCTATTTTGTCTTCAATCTGCTCTTCGATCACCCGTCGCAATGGACGTGCACCCATAGCAGGGTCATACCCAAGATCGACTAATTTTTCTTTGGCACTTGCGTCTACATCCAAATAGATTTGTTGAGCACGCAACATGTCGTACACTTCATCGAGCATAAGATCAACAATGTGTAGCAAGTCATCTTTTTTAAGCGCATCAAACTCAACAATGCCATCAAATCTGTTTAAAAACTCAGGTTTAAAGAAATCTTTTAAGTGAGTCAAAACAGATTGTTGGGTTCCACTTACTGTAGCACCGAATCCAACATTTGCTTCTACATTTCCTGTACCTGCATTACTGGTCATGATAATGATAGTGTCTTTAAAGTTGATGGTTCTACCTTGTGCATCAGTTAAGCGACCGTCATCCAAGATTTGTAGAAACATATGCAGCACATCAGGATGAGCCTTTTCTACTTCATCTAATAAAAGGAGGCTGTATGGATTACGTCTGACTTGTTCAGTTAGTTGACCAGCCTCATCATACCCAACATATCCAGGAGGGGAACCGATCAGTTTAGACACGCTGTGTTTTTCCATATACTCACTCATGTCTAAACGGATATAGGACTCTTTACTTCCGAATAGTTCTAAGGCTAGTGTTTTGGCTAATTCTGTTTTTCCGACTCCGGTAGGGCCAACGAACAAAAAGGAGCCAATCGGTTTATTTTTTTGTTTGAGTCCAATGCGGTTTCGCCGAATGGCACGAACGACTTTCTCAACAGCGTGATCTTGTCCAATGATATGTTTTTGGAGTGTTTTATCTAAATCACGCAATTGTTTTTGTTCTTTTTCTTTCAACTCGCCAACCGGGATGCCAGTCATCAATTCAATAATATGAATCATGTCTGTCTCATTGACAACGGGGGTGTCCGGTTCTGGCTGTTGCTGGTCCATCATGCCTTGAAATTTAAGAACTTGGTCACGGTAAAAAGCAGCTTGTTCATATTCTTCACGTTGAAGAGCGTCTTCTTTTCGTTTTTCTGCATCCGTGATTTTGTTTTTTAGTACCTCGGGATTGACCGTTTGAATGGTTAGGTTCTTTTTAGAACCAGCTTCATCAAGTAAGTCAATTGCTTTGTCAGGTAAAAAGCGGTCTTGAATGTATCGACTCGATAAATCTACCGCACTTTGAATGGCTTCATCGGTATAAGATACATGGTGGTAGTCTTCGTATTTTTCTTGAATCCCTTTTAGGATAGTATACGCTTGTTCAGGAGTTGGTTCCACGACTTTCACAGGCTGCAAGCGTCTTTCCAAGGCTGGGTCTTTTTCGATTTGTCGGTATTCATTCAAAGTTGTTGCACCAACCATCTGCAATTCCCCTCTAGCCAATGCAGGTTTCAAAATATTCCCCGCATCCATGCTACTTCCTTCTGCACTTCCGGCTCCAACTAATTCATGGATTTCGTCAATAAAGAGGATGACTTCCGGTTGTTCTTTCAATTCGTTCATCAAATTTTGCATTCGTTCTTCAAATTGTCCTCTGATCCCTGTTCCTTGCACAAGTGCAGATACGTCTAAGCGGATGACTTCTTTATTGTGGAGTTTTTGTGGCACATCTTGGTTGACAATTTTTTGTGCCAACCCTTCTACAATAGCGGTTTTCCCAACTCCTGCTTCTCCAATTAAAACGGGATTGTTTTTATTCCGACGGTTTAGTATTTCGATGACACGTTCAATTTCTTTGTCCCGTCCAATGATTGGGTCAAATTTGTTTTGACGTGCCATATCTGTGAGGTTGATTCCAAATTCTCCCAACACACCTTGACGTTGGTTGGAATGAGGAGGTTGTTGACCTCCGCCGTGCATTCCTTGTTGTGGGCGCGGTTGTTCTTCACGAGCATCTTGTTGTTGATTGCCACTCATGGCACGAAATAGATTGTCAAAATTACCAAATCCAAACGGATCTTGAGAAGAGTTGTTTTTGGTCATCCCATTTTCTTGGGCATTTTTTATGTCTCGGTAACATTGTTGACACAAATCGACTTGTGTCCGTCTTCCATTAATATTTGTATACAAATGAATGGTTGCATCTTGTTGTTTGCATCGGTTACACATCATATTCAGACACACCTTTCGCATCTTATTTTGTTGGTCTGCGTACTTGCCTAGCAACAGAGATGGTTTATAAATCTTGCTGCACTATTTCTTTGACTAGTACTGACCTATGAATCTAGTATACTATCAAATCGTAATTAAAACAAGTATACAGACTCAAAAAAACACTAAAAAAGGTTCACCAATACGCATCTAACTAGCAATTATATTGTGTATAGAGTGCAAAAATGGTACTGTTAGAAAGAGTAAATCTGAAAAGGCATTCATTTTGACAGGTGGATTTTAACAAGACTCAAAACGTGATTTTTTCATCTAGTATAGTATATAAAAAGGAGTCGTTTTAAGTGGAAAAAAGACAATATCATGTGAAGTCAGAAACAGGGATTCATGCAAGACCAGCTACAATGCTTGTTCAAGCAGCGAGTAAATACAACTCAGAAATCACTTTGGAATACCTCGGAAAAAAAGTAAACTTAAAATCTATCATGGGTGTAATGTCTCTTGGAGTAGGTCAAGGGTCTGACGTCATCATTGTAGCGGAAGGTTCTGACGAAGTGGATGCAATTGAAGGCATCGAAGAAACAATGAAAAAAGAGGGAATCACAGACCAATGACAGTATTATTGGAAGGAATCGGTGCGAGCGCGGGTGTAGCGATTGGAAAAATCTACATGTTAGTAGAACCTGATTTATCCTTTCAAAAAGAGATTGTTGAAAATAGTGATAATGAAAAACAGCGTTTTCATGAAGCTGTTTTTCAAACAAAAGTCGAATTAAAAAACATCCGGACTCACGCTGCATCTAAAATGGGAGAAGAAGAAGCCAAGATTTTTGATGCGCATGATTTAATTCTGACAGATCCAGAATGGATTCAAGCCGTGGAAGCCGCAATCGAGGCTGAAAAACAAAATGCCGAAGCGGCTCTTTGGTCTGTTACAGATATGTTTATTCAATTGTTTGAAAATATGGAAAACAATGAATACATGAAAGAACGAGCAGCAGATATTCACGATGTAAGAAAACGAGTCATGAGTCATCTGTTAGGCGTATCTTATCCAGATCTTACCTCTATCCAAGAAGAAGTGATTTTGATTGCGGATGATTTATCTCCCAGTGACACAGCACAATTAGACAAAGCATATATCCAAGCTTTTATTACAGAAAAAGGTGGGAAAACCTCTCATTCTGCGATTATGGCACGCTCTCTAGAAATTCCGGCTGTTGTAGGAATTAAGCAAGCCTTGCAACATTTGACGCATGATTCATGGGCTATTGTGGATGGACTCACCGGAACCGTTTTGATGAATCCTTCGAATGAAGAAATAGAGAAGTATCGAAAGAAACAGAGGCTCCTAGTGGAAGAACAAAAAGAATGGCATTCGTTTGCGCATAAACCATCTGTGACCAAAGATGCGCGGCACGTGACGTTAGCAGCAAATATCAGTAGTTTGCGTGAGCTGTCTAAAGCCAAAGAAAATGGTGCTGAAGGAATTGGTCTTTTTCGAACAGAATTTTTATACATGGAATCGGCTGATTTTCCAGATGAAGAAAATCAGTTTCTGGTATACAAAGAATTGCTTGAACAAACAAATGAGCAACGAGTCGTCGTGCGTACAATGGATATTGGTGGAGACAAACACTTGTCGTATATGCCCTTTTCTAGCGAGATGAATCCATTTTTAGGATACCGTGCGATTCGTATGTCACTAAAAGAAGACCATATGTTTCGCGTTCAAATACGAGCGTTGTTACGTGCTTCTGTCTATGGGACATTGTCCATTATGTTTCCTCTGGTAGCAACATTAGAGGAACTGAGGCAAGCAAAACGGATTGTGAAAGAAGAAACAGAACGCTTGAAAGAAGAAAACATTCCAGTTTCCGATTCGCTTCAATTAGGCATGATGATTGAAACGCCTGCCGCGGCTCTGTTAGCCGATCATTTTGCAAGGGAAGTGGACTTTTTCAGTATTGGAACCAATGATTTAATCCAGTACACACTAGCTGCCGACAGAATGAACGAACACGTGTCTTACTTGTACCAACCTTTGCATCCTTCTTTGTTGCGCATGATTAAGTTGGTTATCGATGCCGCGCATACAGAAGGAATATGGGTCGGGATGTGTGGCGAAGTTGCAGGAGACTCTTTAGCCATCCCCCTTTTAATTGGGTTAGGATTGGATGAGTTTTCGATGACTGCCGCAAGTATTCCAAAAGTCAGACACTTGTTAACGTCGTTAGACAGCAAAAAAATGAAAGAACTTGCGAGTGAGGCTGTGACAATGTGTGGCACACACGAAGAAGTCAAAGCACTCGTTGAACGTGCGCTCTTGTAGCAGACAATCCGCAAATAATTTGGGGGAAGACGAGAATGAAACAAACGATTGGGTTTATCGGAACCGGTGTGATGGGTGCGTCCATTATAAAACACCTCTTAAATGCAGGCTACAGTGTCCATGTGACGACACGGACAAAAGAAAAAGCAAAAGAGGTCATTGGAATGGGCGCTATCTGGCACGATGCTCCTTGGCAAGTTGCGGCTGAAAGTGACCTTCTTTTCACCATGCTAGGATTTCCTTCAGATGTGGAATCTATTTATTTGGGGGAAGAAAACATCTTGTCTCACTTGAACAAAGAGGCAATTGTAGTAGATATGACCACAAGCACACCTACATTAGCCGAGAAAATATACGAAGAAGCCGCTAAAAAGGGTGTTTATGCATTGGATGCTCCTGTTTCAGGTGGCGATGCAGGAGCAAGGAATGGGACACTAACCGTGATGGTTGGGGGAGATGAATCCATCTTTGCTTCTCTTCAAGCAGTTTTTGCTACCTTTTCATCTTCTACTCAATGGCAGGGGAAAGCAGGCAAAGGCCAATCCACCAAAATGGTGAATCAAATCATGGTAGCTGGTACACTAACAGGCTTGACCGAAATGATTGTGTACGCCGAGACTGCAGGTTTAGATGTTGACAAAGTGCTTAAAACCGTAAATGGTGGAGCGGCTCAAAATTGGTCATTGGAAAATTATGGACCACGAATTTTGAAAGAAGATTTTGAACCAGGCTTTTTCATCAAACATTTTCTGAAAGATCTAAAAATTGCCCTTGATGAAGCAGAAAAGATGGGCATTGATTTGCCTGCAACAAAACAAGCACATGAGCTGTACAAGCAAGTGTCTGCATTGGGACATGAAAACAAAGGTGTGCAAGCTTTAGTAAAGCTTTGGTGGAATGATTAAACGAAAAGATAATTAACAATTAAATAGAATACACAAGGAAGTCAATAGACAAAGCAAGGGCCTATGGTCTTTGCTTTGTTTTATTTTTAAAAACAAATATTTGAAAAAGAGAGTCTTTACATGCTACTGTATTTTTAGAAGAATTCTGTTAAAATAAACGTAGAAACAGAAGGGGGAAAAACCAATGAGTCAATCCCGACTTATTCCAATCATCCAAAGACTTCAAGCTATGGAAGAAGATCAAGGCGATGAAGCACAAGTAAGACGATTTGAAAAAGATGGAATGGAAAAATGTTTGGTCACATATCACAATAAGTCTAAATTGTTTACGTTAGATGATTATACAACCAAACAAAGTTATCAATTTGATAACGTGGACTTTATCGCCATCGAAATATTAGAATTGCTTCAAAATGCAGAAGCGTAAGTTCTGTACGAATTTGCACCTGACTCACTCAAGAAGAAAAGAATAACCGATAAAATGGGGTACTGAAAAAGTGCTCCTATTTTATTGCATAAGGAGCTTAGCAAGATGTTTGAGAGTTTTAAACCTACGTGGATGGTGGAAAGTATCCACCAAATAACAGCACAACAGTTAAAAGCAGAAAATATCCAAGCAGTTATCGCAGATCTGGATAACACCTTGGTGGCGTGGAATCACCCAGATGGAACAGAAGAGACACTACAATGGATAGAAGAGATGAAAGATGCGGGGATTGAAGTACTTATTTTATCAAACAACATCCATTATCGGGTTGAAAAAGTCGCCAAGTTGTTAGATGTAGCGTTTGTCCCAAATGCACTAAAACCGTTGGGGCTTGGATTTGAAAAAGCATTTAAAAAAATGGACACTCCAAAAGAACAGACCATCATGATAGGGGACCAAATCATAACCGATATAAAAGGAGCAAATCGAGCAGGAATTCGAAGTGCTTTGGTGAAGCCGTTGATCACGTCAGATGCATGGAACACTCGATTCAATCGGTTTATTGAACTAAAAATCATGACTTACCTAATCAAGAAAGATCCTCAAATGAAATGGAGAGATTCCTTACATGTCAAATCAAACTGATCTACCTATTGATGAACTGTATTGCGTGGGGTGTGGCTCCAAGTTACAAGTGGTAGAAAAAAACAAATCTGGCTACACGCCTGCTTCTGTGTTGGAAAAAAACAGAGAAACAGGCGAGTTGTATTGTCAACGTTGCTTTAGATTGCGTCATTACAATGAAGTTCAAGATGTAGAATTAACAGATGAAGATTTCAGACAAATGTTAGACGATATCGGGACAAAAAAAGCCTTAATCGTATACGTCACCGATATTTTAGATTTCAATGGTAGCATGATTCCGGGGTTCCACCGGTACACAGGAACCAATCCGATTCTGTTAGTTGGAAACAAGCGTGACTTGCTTCCGAAATCATTAAAAGAAAATCGTTTGATTCACTGGATGAAGCAACAAGCTCATGAAGCAGGGATTCGCCCTGAAGAAGTGGTCCTCACAAGTGCAGTCAAACGCGATGCAGTCGAAGAGGTCCTAGAGAAAATAGAAAAACATCGCAAGGGAAGAGATGTATACGTTGTTGGGGTGACAAACGTCGGAAAGTCTACACTGATCAACCAAATCATCTCATTAGCGACAGACGTTGAGAATGTAATTACTACGTCTTATTTCCCAGGAACAACTCTTGGGAAAATAGAAATCCCCTTAGCAGATGGCAAAAACTTAGTCGATACACCTGGAATTATTCAACCACAACAAATGGCTCACTTTTTGAGTAAAAAAGATCTTCAAGCAGTTATGCCTACGAAAGAAATTAAGCCAAAAGCGTACCAGTTGAATCCTGAACAGACTTTATTTTTTGGTGGAATGGCTCGTTTTGATTTCTTGAAAGGAGCAAACAAGCAGTCGTTTATCTGCTACATGCCTAACCAAATCCTTATCCACCGAACCAAACTTGAGAATGCTGAGAGCGTATACGAAAAAAACAAAGGCGGACTGTTAGTTCCTCCTTCGAAAGAATCTGTTGATACCTTTCCGGCTTTAAAAAGATATGAGTTTAAAATCAAAGAAAAAAGTGACTTGGTCATATCTGGTTTAGGGTGGGTAACGATTGAAACACCAGACACCATTGTTGCAGCCTGGGTTCCAAAAGGAGCAAGCGTGTTTATTCGTAAGGCACTGATTTAAAAATTCAAATGGAATGGAAAGGAATGATTGTATGACCTTAACAAGCAAACAAAAAGCGTACTTAAAAAGCGAAGCCCATCACTTGCAGCCTATTTTCCAAATTGGAAAAAGTGGCTTATCCGGTGAAGGACTGCGTCAGATAGAAGAGGCACTGGAGAAACGGGAATTGATTAAAATTCATTTGCTCCAGAACACAGCGGTCACTCTTGATGAGGCGGCTCGTATGATTGAAAAAGAAATTCATGCGGAAGTGGTTCAGAAAATAGGCAAGACACTTGTGCTTTATAAACCTTCTACAAAGGTAGAAAACAAAAGACTATCCATTGAGTTACCAAGATAAATGTAGCAGAATGAACGGTGAAGGTGTATATGTAGAAAAGGTGAATAAAATGAATGCAGTTGTGACAAATGGATTACATACCCAGGTGCATGCTCACTCTTTTTTGACAACAGAAAAAAAGAGAGTAGGCATTTTGGGTGGAACATTTAATCCTCCACATCTTGGTCATCTAGTGATGGCTGAACAAGTAGGCAAACAATTAGGGTTGCAGAAGGTATTGTTTTTACCGACCAATGAGCCCCCGCATAAAAAACAGGATCCCTCTATTTCGCCAGCTCATCGCAAAAAAATGATTCAATTAGCTATCCAAGATAATCCGTTGTTCGAATTTGAAGGAGTGGAGCTTGAGCGCACGGGTAAGAGTTATACAATTGAGACCATCCAACAGCTAAAAGAGCGAAACCCACACGATGAGTTTTATTTTATTATTGGTGGCGACATGGTAGCAACGCTCGCAGATTGGCATCGAATTGATGAACTAGTCCAGCTGGTTCAATTTGTTGCCATTAAGCGTCTTGGATATGAAGAAACAACTCCGTATCCGGTTATTTGGGTTGACTCTCCTGAAATCGGTATTAGTTCAACGATGATCCGTAAAAAAATAAAGTCTGGGTGTACGGTAAACTATTTGGTCCCTCAGCCGACTTTAGAGTATATAAAGAAAGAAGGACTCTATCGATGATAGAAAGCGATTTGGTCTACTCAGGAAAGTGGACCCCTTTTTCTCGAACAGAATTGATGCAAAAAGTATCTGCTCAAATGAGTGAGCAGCGGTTTCTTCATGTATTACGAGTAGAGAAAACAGCATTGGAACTAGCTAAACACCATGCATGTGATTTGGAAAAAGTTAGCATTGCTGCCTTATTACACGATTATGCAAAAGAACGCCCGGATGATGAGTCACAAGACGTCATCATCAGTGAAAATTTGGATTTAGAGTTGTTAAAATTTGGCAACAACATTTGGCATGGTCCTGTAGGAGCCATCATGATCCAAAAAGAAGCAAAAATAGAAGACCCTGAGATCTTGGCAGCTGTTCGAAATCACACAATCGGCTCCATTCGAATGAGTATGCTTGAAAAAATTATTTATGTGGCCGATTATAGTGAACCGGGTAGAGTTTTTCCAACTGCTGAAGAAGTGCGTCTGTTATCTAAGAGTAACTTAGATGATGCATTGCGTGCTTCTATTCAACATACATTGGCCTACTTATTAAAAGAAAAACTATTGATTTACCCAAAAGCAATTGAAGTTTACAATGCATGGGTACCCAAAAACCAGGAGGACATACAATGAATCAAACGAATATCAAACAACTAGAAGTACTTGTGCGTGCAGCAGATGAAAAGCAGGCAAAAGATATCATGGTTTTAGACATGAGAGGCTTGTCTCTTTTAGCTGATTATTTTGTGATTATGCATGGAACAAGCGAAAGACAAGTAGGCGCAATTATGAAAGGTATTTTAGATACTGCGTCTAAAAATGAGATTAAAGTGAAACAAATGGAAGGACAAGAAGGTGGAACGTGGATTTTAGTGGATACCGGAGACGTGATACTACACATTTTTGAAGAGGAAATGAGAAGCTTTTACAATCTAGAAAAACTTTGGTCAGATGCACCACTTGTAGATACTTCAGAGTGGATATCAGAATGAGTTACGACACCTTTGCAGCATTCTACGATGATGTAATGGATGACACGTATTATGAGCAGTGGCTATCTTATGCACAGTCTCAGCTCCCCAAAACAACCAATCGTGTATTAGATATCGGATGTGGGACAGGAAAGCTAGCGGTGGAATTCAGTCGTGCGGGATATAGCGTCACGGGTCTCGATTTATCAGAAAATATGTTGTCGCTAGCATACAACCGTTCTCTTGAAGCTGGAGAAACGATTCAGTTTATCCAAGGAGACATGCGTGAACTTGACGAAGTGGGGAAGTATGATGCGGTAACATGTTTTTCTGATTCTCTTTGTTACATGGAAAATGAAGACGAAGTAAGTGCTGTTTTCCAAGGTGTAAGGGAGAGTTTATATTCCGGAGGCTATTTTCTGTTTGATGTACATTCATTATTTAAAGTAAACACCGTTTTTCCAGGCTACCAATACCACTTTACCAATGAGCGGGGTGCGTTTCTTTGGAGCAGCTTTCAAGGAGAAGAAGAAGGAACTATTGAACACGACTTAACTTTTTTTATTCCTGAACGTGGAACGCAACGATATGCTAGATATGAAGAAGTCCATAAAGAAAGAACCTATTCAATAGAGGTATATACAAAGCTTCTCGAACAAGCAGGATTTATAAACATTCAAGTGTCTTCTGATTTTGGAAGAAAAGAAGTCACAGATACAACTGAAAGATTGTTTTTTTCTTGTCAAACAAAAGACTAAGGAGGCTTTTCATTTGAGAGCATGTGGGATTGTTGCTGAATACAACCCATTTCATAATGGGCATGCCTATCAATTAAAAAAAGCAAAAGAACTTAGTGGTGCTGACGTGATGATTGTCGTGATGAGTGGGAACTTTTTGCAAAGAGGCGAACCTGCGCTGGTTGATAAGTGGACACGTGCGAGAATGGCGTTAGAGAATGGAGCAGACCTTGTCATTGAACTGCCAGTGGCATTTAGTGTTCAACCCGCTGATCTATTTGCTGAAGGTGCAGTTGCTCTTCTAAAGGAAATAAAGTGTCAAGCAATCAGTTTTGGAGCTGAAGCAGGCACAGGAGAAGACTTTAATGATGCAGGCGAAATATATTGGCGCAAAAAGAAAGAAATTGATCATGCCTTTTCTCAATTAGTACAGGGAGAATCTTATCCTCGAAAAATGCAAAAAAGTCTCGAACACGCTCTAGGAAGCATACCAATCGATTTGTCTAAACCCAATAACACACTAGGGTTTGCTTACGCTAAAGCAAATGTTCGAGATGGTCAACCGATGGCACTCTACCCGGTAGTAAGAAAAAGTGCTCAGTATCTAGATGAAGAGTTGGGAGCCAATCATTTTTCTAGTGCAACAGCGATTCGCAAAGTGTTACTAGAGGGGACAAATCTATCCCAATCTCTTCAGAAAATCCAGCCGTTTGTGCCACGAAGTACCGTAGACAATTTAAATGGCAAACAGTGGAGTAGTTGGGAACACTTGTGGCCTTTTTTACAGTATCAACTTACTGTGCAAGATCTTGAGTCGTTAAACGCTGTTTACCAAATGACCGAAGGCATTGAACATCGGTTGGTAGATAAGGCAAAACAGTCACGTTCCATGTATGATTTTCTAGAACAAGTTAAAACAAAACGTCAGACATGGGCAAAACTCCAGCGATTGTCAGTCTACACTCTCTTGCAACTTTCTAAAGAAAAAGTGCAAGCAGAGATAGAAAAAGGGCCAAAAGGTATTCGATTACTTGGTTTTACTGAAGTAGGGAAAACATATCTACATGCAAAGAAAAAAGAAATCAGCCTTCCTGTTTTATCAAATATAACTCGTTTAAATAAAAAAATGTGGGAAATGGATATAAAAGCAGGAGAAGTTTATCGGTTGGTAAGTCCTGAAAGTCTTCCACACCAGGACTTTTATACATTTCCACTTCATATTCGTTCTTAACAACTAAAAACTTATATATCTGTAAGGGAAAATACATTGACAAAGAAATTAATCATTAGTATAATTACTAATGTTGCTTTGTGAGCAATTCGGGAGTGAAAATATGAAAACAAAATGGTCTTTAAGTGAGCTGGCCCGATTCCGGGGAGAGGCTTTGACTTTATCCGGCACAATGGATATTGAAGAAGATTTGAAAAAAAGAAATAAGCATATTTATACTATTTCTCCTGTTACATTTGTAGGAACGTTGGATGTTGAGCAAGATGAGTATATTTTGTTTGTAAACTTCGATTTTACTATCGTGCTTCCATCTTCACGAACTCTAAAACCAACAGAAGTACATCTCAATTTGCCTGTTTCTGAAATCTACGTACCAAAGGATTTGCCTGAAGATATTTCTATAGGTGAAGTAGATGAGGATGCAGTAGTGATTGAATTGCTTCATGACTGGATTGATCTAGAAGAAGTTGCGGTGGATAATATTTTGGCAGCAATTCCTCTGAGAGTTTTGTCAGAAGAAGAAAAGTCAGAAGAACATCTTCCTGAGGGAACTGGATGGACAGTTCTTACAGAAGAGCAAGCACAAACAAACAAAAATGAGGAAAAAGAACAAGGCGATCCTCGCTTTGATGCTTTGAAATCGTTGTTTCCTGATGATAAAGAATAACAAAAAACTTTATTGTCTTAAAAAATTGTAAGGAGGTGTTGAAAATGGCTGTACCAAAAAGAAGAACTTCCACAACAAGAAAAGCAAAACGCCGTGGACACATTAAATTAACCGCACCTAACATGAGCGCATGCCCAAATTGCGGAGAAATGAAACGAAATCACCACGTATGTACATCTTGCGGACATTATGCAGGCAAAGATGCACTAAACTACGAAGCAGAATAAGAAAAGGCCAGAGGTTTCTATACCTCAGGCCCTTTTTTATATCTAAGTTTATCTAATTAATAGTGGGAATGGCAAAATATAAAAAAGGGGAGATGAAGATATGGGGACAAGCTTTTTTGTTCAGGCGAGTATATGGTTTTTGTATGTAATGCCCGTTTTTATCGTTGTGTTCTTCACTGGAAACATCAACAAATACCTCTTACATAAGCGACTTAGAGTGAAGACTGCAGATTTACTTGTTCCATTTTTGGTATTTGGCATTTATCTCTTTGGGAGTGTAGGGCTTGGTTCTTCTTATTTTTCCTATTTTCTTTTGTTTATCTTCACCTTCGCTATTATACTTGTGAGTATTTTATATTATAAAGTTGAAAAATTATCTGTTTCAAAGTTTATTTATATGTGGTGGCGTTTTCTTTTCTTATTTTCTTTTC
>CAYZZA010000035.1:4819-13146 GCA_964482685.1 uncultured Carnobacteriaceae bacterium | reverse complement strand
CACCAAGAAAATTTGCCTGTTCTGTCCCAATAGCATAGGCCAGTGCCAGTGCATCGTCAATGCCTGTATCTAAATCTAAAATTAAATTCATGTCTATACTCCAATCAAATTCATATCAATGTATTTAGTCGCCTCGGTAGAAAAGGTTAGCCCATGATCATGAGTCCGAACTGAGCAAGCAATAATCGACCTAAGTAGCTGCCCATGAAGACAAATAGCGCAACGATGACGTATTTCCATGAGTTTTTTGTCAAGTCTCCTAGACTATCGGCAACAGAAATACCTGCAAAAGCAAGTACTGGTGTTGTAATAGACAGAAAGTCAACGGCTCCAATAGAAGTTACGAAGAAATTGGACATTAGAGAAAAGATTAAACTGACGATGGATACCCATCCTAGAATTGGGAAGTCTGCTAAAATTTTGATGTTGGTTTGTTTCATAAATTCAGCAACCAATATACCCATAAAAGAAAAAGCGACAAGGACAATCAATCCGGATATGGTCCACCATGTGACAGGCGTAGAGGCGGGGTTTTTAATTAATTTAACTGATTGTGTAAACAAAATTAAACCGGCACCTAAAGTCAATGTTTTTAAGTTTGGCAATTTATCTTTGATTATTTTTGTGAAATCCATGTATAGATCCTCCTAGTTGATTGCTCTTTCTTTTTTGAATACTTTAAATAAAAAGTTCATAAGTGGAATAGAGAAGAAAACCATAATGTATGTTCCCATGAAGCTAGTAACTAATTGAGCCGCAGCGGCGTAAGAAGTAATAGTGGACTCACTTCCTGGGTACAATGGAATAAGCGAACTGGATGCAGCTGTCATCATGCTTGCAGAACCAAGACCGGATGCAATGGAAAGTGCGCGGTAGTCAAAGCCAAGTGTGTTTAAGAAAGGTGGGATAAAGCTGAAGATAATGGAGCCAAAAAGAGTTCCAACTAGGTAAAGGGACAAAACTCCACGACCTTCAGCTGTGTTTAATCCAAATTTTTCAGACACATAAGCAAGTTCCCCTTCGCGTCCAATTCCTAACGTAGCTCCAATAGACTCTCTGTTTAAGCCTAAAAGGAGTGCAACTGGAAGTCCTAAGAGGATGGTTCCAATATTTCCAACTGATTGCAACAAGAAAATCCAACCGATTTGTAAAATTTCATTGATATTAGGAGCAACGTCGGCACCGTAGCGGGCCATCAGTGGCAACATAATGAAAATTAAGTTGGCTCCAGCGAATGCAATGTTTTCTTTAGAATAAATATTTTTAATAATGCCTTTTCGAAAGAATGGAATTCCCACAATCATTGTAATTAGAACTGCAAAGACTAGTGGCAATAGGGTAATCGAAAAACTTGGGAATGGAAACCACAAGATGCCGATCATTTCTGAGATAAAAATAACGAGTAACACAAACAATAAAAAGCTAATTCTGTCTTTCTTCATAAGTAATCCCCCTTGTTAAGTTCTTTGTTAAATGTTTGGTCTATCGCTGCTCTTTCTTTTTCAGATTCTTTTTGTTTAGAAAAGATGCCTAAACTAAACAAAGCTACACACATAAAAAAGCATAGACGTCGATAGAATGAATGTCGCACTAGATCAATCTCGTTTATAAGTTCGTGATGGTTCGTGACATATTTATCTCAATCAATCGATCCTTTCTATGTAAAGTGAATGATTTTTGATGGGAATAAAGAATATGTTCGGTATTCTTATCCATCCATGTTTCCCATGTACCGAATGAGATACACGTGAGGATGCTCAAATCGTTCAAAAAACGAATAAGCTCATCTAGGAATACACAGAATAACATAGAAATAGCGAACGCAACATACCTATTTTAAGTGAAACGTTTTCAATTCGAAAAAAAAGAAAAAGAAAGGGTTTTCACTACAAAAAAAGGACACATCTGCCGATGCAAAGTGCGTTTTCATTCAGAAAGAACTCTCTAAAAAGAAGCACTTCGTCGTTTTGTAACGTCTGTTTCATTGCTTTCAGAAGAAAAGAATAAAGGACAAAAGATTGCAAAAGTGAAGGCAAAGGAGGATAAAATCCATCTGTTGGCAAAATAGAGAAGAAAGAAACAAAAAAAGCTGCAAGAATTTCGTTCGTGTTTTGCTTGTTTGGTTAATGAAAGAAGAGTTACATAAAAAAGTGTGCGACAAGGTGTGAGTCGTAGAGAAAAACACGTCAGCCACAAAAACAAGATCAGGGCAATTCTCCAGGCTAGTACCGCAGAAAACTGGAAAAACGTCGGCACGCATATGACGCACAGAATCGCAAAAGAAGAGATTTTCTACACAAACAAAAACTGCGTCTCCCTAAAAAATGGGAGACGCAGCGTATGTACTAGGTGGGCCGACTGAGACATGCTCTCTTCTTGATATCCAAGCAACCTCTAGCAGAAGAGTTGATAAAAATAAAAACAAGGAAGATAAGAAAGAGAGAGACAGGGCACCAAAACTAGATTAATTTAGTTCTGTATAAGCTTTAGGAGTATGCGTAAACAACTCGCATCCATCTTTTGTGACGACGAGACAGTCTTCAATCCGAACGCCTGCTACGTCTGGCAAGTAAATACCAGGTTCAATGGAAAAGCACATGCCTTCTTTTAAAACCAATGGATTGTCTTGCATGATGTTTGGGAATTCGTGAATCAATTTTCCAATGCCGTGGCCTAAGCGATGAGTAAAGTATTCGCCGTAGCCAGCTTCTTCAATCACGTGACGTGCAGCATAATCAATCTCTCCAGCAGTTACTCCGGGACGAACTGCGTCAATCGCTGTTTGTTGAGCACGCAACACAATGTCGTAAATTTCTTTTGCTTTTTCAGGGGGGGTTCCAAAAGCAACGGTGCGACTCATATCACTGACATATCCTTCGTGGATACAGCCAAGGTCAAAGAGAACCATTTCCCCTTTCTTGAGTTTTCGGTCACCGGGTACACCGTGTGGGCTTGCGGCATGATCCCCAAAAAGAACAATCGTTGAGAAACTCATGCCTTCACAGCCTTGTTTTTTAAGTTCAAATTCAATGTGTGCTTCTACTTCAGCTTCTGTGATGCCTTCTTTTAAAGCAGCAAAGCCAATTTGGACCGCTTTGTCTGCCCAAACCCCTGCTTGCTTTAACTTGACCAATTCTTCTTCCGTTTTTTGAACCATCATGTCTTGTAAAAACGGTGTGAGGTCTTTTCCGGTTTGAAAGCCTACTTCAGCTTGCAGCGCTTCATACCGTCCAACTGGGAAGTGATCTTTTTCAAAGCTTCCTGTTGTAGGAGAGACGTGTTTTTGAATGTGAGAAGCAATCAGTGCCCATGGATTTTCATGGTCTTGATACGAAAAGACATCGCCGTCCCAGTCGCTGTTGCGCGCATCTTCTTCATCCAAATTAGGGGTAAACAAGAAAGCAGGCTTTTCTGGAAAAACCACTAAAGCTAATACTCGTTCGTGTGGCTCACTGTCAAAGCCTGTTAAATAAGAGATAGAGGTAGGGCTTGAAATATAGGCAAAATCGATTTCCTCGTTCTTTAGGTACGCTTGTACACGATCTAATTGTGAAAACATTGAATCATTCCTCCTAATTTGTCTGTAGATTTTTAGTGCCTTCATTGTATCACATTCTGATTCATCCAGATGGACAAAGTAGGCAAAACAATCAACAAAAAAATGAAAGAAGCAATGTAATTTTCATGAAAACAAAAAAGTAACCGCTTGCATAGGATACCCAAATTTGTTATAGTGGGTAGGATAAAAAGAGAAAAAAAGCCGATAATTCAATACAGAATACAAAAAAGACAAAGGAGGATGGGCGAACAGATGGATGAAAAAAAGACCATTACAATTTATGATGTGGCACGCGAGGCGGGTGTTTCTATGGCTACCGTGTCAAGAGTGGTGAATGGCAACCCAAATGTAAAGCCAACAACGAGAAAAAAAGTATTAGATGTGATTGACCGTTTGGACTATCGTCCAAATGCGGTGGCACGAGGACTCGCTAGCAAAAAAACCACAACAGTAGGGGTCATGGTTCCAGATGTGACCAACCTTTACTTTTCTTCTTTGGCTCGTGGAGTGGATGACGTAGCCACGATGTACAAATACAACATTATTCTGGCCAACTCAGATGGACACGATGAAAAAGAAATTAAGGTACTCAATACATTGCTAGCTAAACAAGTCGACGGTGTTATCTATATGGGAGACAAAATTACCGAAGAACTAAGAGCGGAATTTTCACGTGCTAAAACGCCAATTGTGTTGGCAGGAACGGTCGATCCCGAAGAACAAGTTGGCAGTGTAAACATCGATTACAAACAAGCTACAAAAGAAAGCATCGCTTCATTTATTCTATCCAAGCACGAGCGGATTGCGTTTGTGACAAAAGCGTTGTCCAATCCGATAGATGATGCCAATCGTCTAGTAGGATACAAAGAAGCTCTTCAAGAAGCAGGTCTGCCGTTTGATCCTAGTTTGTTGATTGAAGCAGAACCTTCATACAAAGAAGGAGAGCGGGTATACAAAAAACTCTCTGAAGCAGGTGCGACCGCTGTGTTTGTGACAGATGATGAGTTAGCAACAGGGATTTTAACAGCTGTACTAGATCGTCACTTCAAAGTGCCGACTGATTTTGAAATCATCACGTCAAACAACACTATTTTAACAGAAATTACGCGCCCGCAACTAAGTACCGTTGTTCAGCCTTTGTACGATATTGGAGCCGTTGCGATGCGCTTGTTGACGAAGATGATGAACAAAGAAGAAATAGAGAAAAAAACCATCCTTCTGCCACATCGCTTGGCAAATCGTGGCACCACAAAGCAAGAAATCTAAGCTAATCGGGAAAGAAGAGCAATCCCAGAGTTGTTGCCGGTACCAGCAAACTCCTGTACGGAACACCTGTGTATGCGATTCCACACAAAAAAATTCTTAAAAACGACTAAAAAACTAAACAAATGAAGAATAGGCGATAAGCAATAAGATAAAGAAACAAAACAGGATGAGTAAAAATAGGCAAAAAAAAAGAAACCTTCGACTTGAAGGTTTCTTTTTTTGCCTGCAGAAGTGATAGGCAACCCAATGTCTTTATATAGCCAAAGAGGTTGGTACGTAATCTTTCACCAATTGAGTAGGTACAAAGATGCCTTTGACTAATTGGATCCTGATGTAGAATTGTTCTTTTTCTCTTCCTCTTCTTTTTTCTTTTTCTCTTCTTCTTCTTTCTTTTTCCGTTCTTCTTCTTTTTTCTTTTGTTCCTCTTGTTTCTTTTTCTCTTCTTCAGCCTTTTTCTTTTCTTCTTCTTTTTTCTTTTCTTCAGCAGCTTTTTTCTTTTCTTCCTCCGCTTTTTGTTTCGCTTCCTCTGCTTTTTTCTTTTCTTCAGCGGCTTTTTTGTCTGCTTCTTGTTTTTCTTTGTCTGTAGTGGTTTCTTCTTTTGATTCGTCGTCGTTTTCTGTGTCTGTATCGGTTTCTTCTTCTATTTCTTCTTCTTTTTCTTCAACTTTGGTTTGGGTTCCCCAAAATTCAGCCAATTCTGTTTCGGTTGCCCCGAAGGCAAAGTCGTAAGAGGTTGTCTTTGGAAGAAACTTTTTATTGAAATATTCAGTAAAGGTATCTCCAGAAGCCTCAGATGTAGTTCCATTGGGTAAGGTAACTGTACCAGGTTTCATCCCGGTGCTGGCTAAGACAGACGCTTGCGTGATGCCACCAGGGGCAGTAAAGCGTTTGGATGCCCCCAAAAGTGTGGGGTTGATAGAGTACAACTTGTTTACTAAGCGGGTCCATTGGAGTCGATTTCGTTTGCTGGAATAGGTGCCGAAATCTTTGTCATTTAAGCCATTGTGTTTGATTTTGTTGTCGTATCCTAGCCATGAACTAATTGTAAGGTCTGGGGTACTGGCGACATACCAAACGTCTCTTGTAAAGTTAGTCGTACCTGTTTTGGAAATGATATCGGCATTAAAATTCAAGGCACTACGTGTGTCACTAGCTGTTCCTTTTGTGAGTACATCACGCAACATATCTTGTAGCAAAAAGGCGGTTTCAGGAGTGTATACGCGTTCTTCTTCGCGTTCGTTTTCATAGAGAAGTTCGCCACTACGGGTTTCTATTTTTTCAATTAAATACGGCTTAACGTATACACCGCCATTTGCGATTGCCGCAAAGGATGCGGACAACTCAAGGTTTGTAGGCCCTTTGTTCAATCCCCCTAAAGCAGTACTGTTTCGGGAAAACTCTTCAAGTGTAATGGCGTCATCTCCCCAACCTGCTTTTTTCAAGTAGGAAACAGGGTTAACGGTCTTGATTAATTCTGTATAAAACTTAGATGTTGGAATGTTTTGAGAACGATACAAAGCTTCACGTGCTGTCATCCACTCATTGGTGGTAGGGCCGGCGTTGGTCACGTTTTTTCGTTGTCCTGGTCCATCTGGAACGCTGTATTCTGTGTCCGGAGAGATGGAAGCAGGCGTAAGAATTCCGTTTTCAAGTGCGGGTCCATAGACAACGAGAGGTTTGATGATAGATCCTGGTTGACGTCTTGTGTCAAGAGCACGATTGGTTTGAGAAAGTTGGTAATCAATTCCACCAACAAATGCAACAATTCGTCCAGTGGCGTTTTCCAAGGTCACGCTGCCGTTTTGGACATATTCGGTCATAGTTTGGACTTCACCTGAATCCTCATCGGTCCAAGTGACTTCTTTTGGCAGTCCTAATTTCTCTTTGTTGTCAAAAGCAACTTGTTCCATCGCTTCATGAATTTGTTTGTCGATTGTGGAGGTAATTTTATAGCCACTGTAACGCATTTTGGTGTCTGCATCTTCAAAATAAGACTCATAAAGAGCAGGGTCCTCTGCGATTTCTTCTGCTGTTTTCCCGTCGGCTGTATACAATTGTTCCATGATAATTTGTCGGGCTTCTTTTTCTACTGCATCGTAGACATAGGATTGGTCCGCGCGAACGTCCTCTTCAGAAGGAGGCAAGAAGTCTGCTTGAATGTCGTAGTTTTTCGCATTCGTGTATTCTTCTTCTGAAATGTATTCCTCTCTAAACATACGGTACAATACGTCTTTTTGACGGTTTAGCCCTGCATCAATGTTTTCTTTGAAATCGCCATACTGATTGTACGGTGTATAGCCGATAGGGTTTTGTGGCAGTCCAGCAATAAATGCAGCTTGAGGAAGTGTGACGTCTAGAGCAGACACGCCAAACAATCCTTTGGCAGCCTCTTCGACACCGGCAATGTTTTTCCCTTGGCTGTTTCGACCAAAAGGTGAGACGTTTAAATACGCTTCTAAAATTTCATCTTTGTCCATTGTTTTTTCTAAACGCAAAGCCAACAAAATTTCATTGGCTTTGCGATCAAAGGATACTTCATTGGTAAGCAATTGTTGTTTAATCAATTGTTGGGTCAATGTGGATCCACCGGATGAATTGGGGGAACCAGAAAATTCTTGGTAGAGTGCCCGTACAATGGCTTTGGGCACCATTCCGTTGTGGCGGTAGAAATACTCGTCTTCTGTCGCAATAATGGCCTCTTTAATATAAGGGGATATGTTTTCGCTTGAAATGGGCGAACGTTTTAAATCAGAACGAAGGTTGCTAATTAATTCACCACTGCCATAGTACATAACAGAACTGATAGAAATATCTGAAATGTCCGCGCGCATGTCTTCAAATGTTGGGATTTCTTTCCCTTCCACAAGAGACGCAAAATATCCGGCACCGGTACCTCCTACAAAAACAAGGAGAAGGACCAAGATTAAAACGAGAACAAAGAAGACTCGTTTGGTTACTTCATACACTAAATCAAACCCATCTAAGAAACGGCGAAAAGGTGTACGCGTTGTGTCGCTTCTTTTCTGGGGTTCTTTTTCATTGGTATCAACGTTGTTTTTGGGTGTTTTCATCGATTCGCTTGTTCCTTCCGTTTCATGCATGTTTTGTTTTGTAGATTCCGCACCTGGTTTTTCTTCGTGTGTGGATGGATCTAGCGGGTCGTTCTTTTCTTTCTTTTGATCAGTCATTCTTTTCACCTCTGTCTATAATTCAACGATAGGGACGATTTGCTTAGATGAGTATATCAAAAAGAGTACAAAAAGAACATAAAATTGACAAAGCTCTTTGGCCACTGTGCAGTCACGGCAACTAAGAAGGCACGTACTGCGCGTGGGCAGAGGAGAGACATACACAGGTGAATCAAGCCCTTAAACGTGTGTAAACACGTGGTTTATTTATCAAATTCTATGTGTAGAAGATTTACTTACACCTAAGGGTGAGGGCAGAGATAGAACTAGGGATAGAACTAGGGATAGAACTAGAGATAAAACCATTCTTCCCC
>CAYZZA010000035.1:2237-4719 GCA_964482685.1 uncultured Carnobacteriaceae bacterium | reverse complement strand
GATAGAACTAGGGATAGAACTAGGGATAGAACTAGAGATAAAACCATTCTTCCCCCCTAAAACTCAACCCCTGTTTGTGTTTCGTTGCTCTCAGCGGAGAAAGAGTTTTCGTAGACATGTATCTATCCATCTATCTTTTAGCCTACATTTAGCCGCAGAAACTCTAAGAACAGAAGACTAAAAATACCATCTAAAAAGAATGAAAAACTTAAAAGTGGTGATAAACGCATTGAATATACCTACTGAAACTAAGTGCGAAACAAAAAAATAAAGGTCTGTCTAGAAAGAGAAGACAACCAAACTTTGGCGAAATGCGTCAATTATCCTAAGTCAAATGTGTCTACTTTGTGTATTGTTACAGGATGGATACAGTGGGGGACTGGGGATGTTTGACTAAAAGGATACGCGTGTTTTTTTAGAAAAGGGACAGAGTTGAGTGGGCTGTGAAGAGGTGGTTAGAAGGAAGAAGGGCTTGAAGTAGTGTTGTTGCGGCGTTTTACATAAAACAAGAAACGAGATAACGTTGTGTGGATGATGGTGAAAACGGCTCGAGTTCTCTGGCCGCTCCTTTTTGAAGCAAGATGGAATAGAGAATAAAAAAGAAGCGGCCTAGTCTTTGGATTGATATCAGATTGTAATATAGCCGACACCAACTTAATGTACCTAGATGCTATACTGACCTTGTTGCTAAAAGAAGCGATGGCAAAAAAAGCACAAGAGATTCTTGATAAGCCATCTATTATATACAAAACTAAGACTGATAAAAAACAGTTATCGGACAATCATTTACTTATGGAGGAATATACGTGAATAAAAAAATCACACTTTACACATTACTTGGTTCTATGATGGTTAGTTCACTTGCTCTTGCACCGATTGCCCATGCTGAGTCGTATGATTCACAAATTGAAGAAACTCAAAAAGAAATTCAAAACAGCGAACAAACAATCCAAGAATTAACTGAAGATATTCGTGGCTTGCAATCTGAAAAAAGCTCAACAGAAAAAGAATTGAATTCTGTGACACGTTCGATTGAAGCCAATGAAGCAAAAATTGAGGCACTTGTTATCCAACTTGAACAATCTCAAAAAGAGATGGAACAACTTCAAGCAGAGCTAGTGGTCCTAAACGAAAATATCGCCAAACGAAATGAGCAATTAGAAGAACAAGCTCGTACGGTTCAAGTGGATGGAGATCCTGCGAACTATATCGAGTTTATCATCGAAGCAGATTCGTTAACTGATGTGGTTGGACGTGTGGACATTGTGAGCAGTCTAGTACGCGCAAATAAATCCCTTGTTCAAGAGCAAAAAAGAGACAAAGAAGCGGTTGAAGTTAAAGAAAAACGTACTCAAGAAACCATTACAGAACAAAATGCAACTGCCGCTCAATTGGAAGAGGTAGCCAATGGGCTTGAGCAACAACGTCTTGAAAAAGAAGTACTCGTTGCACAACTTGCATCTGAAACAGCCAGTGCAGAATCTGAAAAAGAAGCACACTTAGCTGCAAAAGCAGATGCAGAAGCCCGCGTAGCCAATTACCTTTCCTTGAAAGCAGAAGCAGAAGAAGCTGCACGACTAGCTGTAGAACAGCGCAGACAAGAAGAAGCCGCCGCTGCTGCCGAAGCACTTGCAGCAAGCCAACCGGCTACACGTGCACCTGAGGTAGAAGAATCAACAAACACTTCATCTCAGTCACAAGCAGCTAACTCAAGCAGTGCATCATCAAACGTTGCTTCATCTTCAGCAAGCTCAAGCAATAGTTCAAGCAACAATTCCAGCAATACGTCAAACAGTACGTCAAACAACAACTCGACACCAGTTGCGTCTACAAGACCTTCTGCACCCGCTACAACACAGCCAGCCGCAAAACCAGCCGCAAAACCAGCCGCAAAACCTAAAAAAGAAGAAGCGAAAAAACCTGTACCTGCACCAACAGGCAGCAGTGTTTCATATGGTGTATCGCTTGCTTCACAAGGTATCCCATATAAATGGGGCGGAAACACAACCAGTGGATTTGACTGTTCAGGTTTTACCACTCACGTATTCCGTAAAACTCGTGGCATCAATCTTCCACGAACAGCTGCTGGTCAATATGCTTCATCTACCAAGGTCAGCAGTCCAGCACCAGGAGACCTCGTGTTCTTTTCAGAAAATGGTTCACGCATCACTCACGTAGGCATCTACATTGGTGGAGGCCAGTACGTTGGGTCTCAATCCAGCACAGGAACAGCTGTTACAGGTGTTCATGGAAGTTACTGGGGACCACGCCTAGTCGGATACGGACGTTACTAAAAAAGAAACCACTCAAACATACGTCTACATTTTATAACAAAAAAGGAATCTGGGAGAATACTCCTAGATTCCTTTTTTTGTATACTTAATGGACTTGGTCACAACAACAAATGGGTTCCCAGGTTTTGATGTTTGTTTAAAAATAGGCAACAGAGATGTTTAGTCGCCCCACCAACTAGCGTAGAGCT
>CAYZZA010000035.1:0-2137 GCA_964482685.1 uncultured Carnobacteriaceae bacterium | reverse complement strand
CTTATTTAGCTAGGCTTAGTTGACATATGCTTCTGTCAGGGCTAAGAATTCAGAGATATCTGCATTGATAAGATCAATGCCTCCTTGCCAGAAATCAGGTTGTGTCAAATCTACACCAAGGTGTTTTTGAGCCAGATCTTCGGTAGTCATAGAAGCAGTATCTCTGAGTAAGTCGATGTATTTCTGTTCGAAATCAACCCCTTCTTCTAGAGAACGTGCATAAATCCCAAGACTAAAGAGGAACCCAAATGTGTAGGGGAAGTTATAAAAAGGCACACCTGTACTGTAGAAGTGCAGTTTGCTTGCCCAGAAAGTAGGGTGATAGGTGCTTAAGGAGTCTAGATAGGCTTCTTTTTGAGCCGCAACCATGAGATCGTTTAAGCGCTCATCCAATACGTAGCCTTTTTTGCGTTCTTCATAAAAACTTTTTTCGAATAAATAACGAGAGTGGATGTTCATAAACATCGTCGCTGCACGCGAAATCTTGTCGTCTAACAAGTTTATTTTTTCAGGAACCGTGCTAGCTTCCAGAACTGTCGCATCCGTAATCAAAATCTCGGCGAAAGTAGAGGCCGTTTCCGCTACGTTCATGGCATACTTGCGGTTCAACGAAGGCAGATCCCGCATGACATGACTATGAAACGCATGGCCTAATTCGTGGGCCAAGGTGGCGACTTCGTTAGGGGAATTGGAAAAAGTCATGAAGATACGAGATTCGCCACTTTCTGGCAAGTTTGCGCAATACCCACCTGGACGTTTGCCAGATCGGTCTTCTGCTTCAATCCATCTGTCTTCAAAAGCTGTCTTTGCCAAAGCTTCCATTTTTGGACTAAAGGTTTTAAAGTTGTCCATAATGAAAACGGCTGCGTCGTCGTATGTATACGTACGCGGTTCATACCCACTAACCAATAGAGGCGCTTCCACGTCTGACCAAGCAAGCTTGTCAATGCCAAGGAGGGCAGCCTTTCGATTTAAGTAGGAAACAATCGTCTCTTTATTGGCTGTGATGGTGTCCCACATGGTGTTTAAGGTTTCTTCTTTCATGCGGTTGTATTCCAATGGACGTTTCATGAAGTCTTCTACGCCATGAGCTTTGTAGTTGGTTAAACGGAAACCAGCTAAGTGGTTTAAGGTGTCTGCGAACAACGTGCTTTTTTCGCTCCACGCTTTTTCCCAACTGGCTAAAACGCGGTGGCGTTCATGTGTATCAGGGTGAGACTCCATTCGGTTTTGTGCTTGCCCAGCGGACAAATACACGGTTTTTCCATCTTCTTCTACTGGGATAGAAATCGTTGCGACAAGAGAGTTGTAGTGATCGCCCCATCCTCTAAATCCATCGTTGCTTAGAGCATGCAACAAGGCTTCTTCTTTTTCGCTCAAGAGTTCTTTTCCTTGTGTACGGTTTTCGTCTAACGCAAACGCAATGTCTTTGAACGCGTCTTGTGTTAAAAGAGCGTCCCAATCTTCATCAGCTAGGGAAACGGTTTTTTTAGTCAAAATGGTGCTTGTGGTGCTCACTTGACTGCCAAGTGTGCCTAGTTCGTTGACAATCTTTCCAGCTTCTTTGTCGGATGTATCCGCGGATTGTAGTCCACTCGCAAAAGTTCGTGCCTCGCCTAACCCAAACGAAATTTGTTCTTGTTCATCGAGAAGAGAGGCAAATGTTTTGTACCCAGGCGCATCCTCTGCTGGATCCCACGCTTTGACGTGTCCATCGAATTGACTGGCAAGTTCTTTTAGTGTGTCTATTTTGGACCGCAGCGCAGGAGAGTGACTTCCTCCTGAAAAGACAGACTCCATGTCCCAATTTAGTGCATACTTCATACATACCCATCCTTTCTAAAGTTGGCGTTCTATTTTCAAGTGTACCTGTTTGTCCTTTGAATTTCCAATGAATTCAGGTACCATCGCTATAGGAGAGAAACAAGTAAAAAAATTAAATTGAACCAAGATAAAAAAGGTTGTATGAAAAAAAGAATGGGATGAAGAAAATCGTGTAGAAGACTGAACCGTATAAAAGACTAGAGAGATGGACAGAGTTTGAAGAAAAGAGTGGGTCATGTAGAAAGAAAAAGTGTCTACATAAAAAGAAAAAGAGACATGCATACAAAGAATCGTAGTCGTATAGACAAAGAAA
>CAYZZA010000034.1:0-13238 GCA_964482685.1 uncultured Carnobacteriaceae bacterium | reverse complement strand
TGTATCTCCAGGTTGAACAGTGTACGTCGTTCCAGTAGAGGGGGGTTGTGGGAGTTTTAACATGTTTCCTACAGTCACAAATGTATATCCTTTTGCTTTAAGTTGTTGAATCATTCCTGGAAGCGCAGCTGGTGTTCCTGGAGCCCCTTCTCCGGTATGCATCAAGACGATAGCGCCGGGTGTTAACTTGTCCATCACCCGTTTGGTAATGGCACTTGCAGAGGTTCCTTTCCAGTCCAAGGTATCTACAGTCCACATAATGGAATGGGTGTATCCGGCATTCCCAACCGCCTGTAAGGTTTTAGCATCGTATTCGCCATACGGTGGTCTAAAGAGGGGCTTGGTTGTTTTTCCAGTAAGAGATTGGATTTTGGCTTCTGTTTTCTGAAGTTCGGAGGTAATTTGTGCAGCGGACAATTGAGTGAAATGCGGATGTGTGTAGGAGTGATTGCCAATTTCGTGTCCAGCGTGTACGATGTTTTTAATAAACTGAGGATGCGCATGAGCACCAGAGCCTGTGAGAAAGAATGTAGCGGGTACGTTATTGTCTTTTAGAATTTTGAGAATTTTGTCGGTGTTTTTTCCATCTGAGCCATCATCAAAAGTTAAGGCAATAACTTTTTGAGTGGTTTGTCCTTTTGTGACAGTGGTTGCTGAAGCGGCTTCTGTCACTACAGGCACTAGAAACGAGAAAGAGACGAGGAGAACCAGGGCAGTAATCCATTTCTGGATACGAGCACCCCAAGAACGGGTGTCTTGTGCGTATATGTTCACGTGTATACCTCTCTTTCATTATCTGTTCACAAGGGACAAAGGTCTTTTGCCAGAAAGGATTCTTTTGGTGAGTCTTTTTTTGAAGTCTATTTGAAGATTTGTTCGTTCGCACGGTCCTCATCTGACTACCTAAATTATATCATCTTTTGTTTTATCTGCCTACTAGATCCCTTTCAGACGGGGCTTCAATAAGAATAAGCATGTAGGATCAGCCTTATAGGACGTGAGATGCAACAGTGAGAAACCTCTTTATGTGAAACAGACAAACCTGTCTCATACCCAAGACCAATCCTCTGTGTGTGAGGAGGTCTATGGAAGAACATCTATGACAAAAGAAAATGTGTGCAAGTATGCTTGCTATGTGCGTACAAAGAGCTAGACAAAATGAAGCATCCAGACAAAAACACCTCTTTCGTATAAAACGGAAAGAGGTGTAGGTCCATATAAAAGAACAGAGTGTTGGGGGTGTTTATCTGCTTGAGTATAATGATGAAACGGTGCAACGCTATACATGCAGGAGAATGTAGAAAGCTAGTTAAATTCACCTCCCTTTAGCGCATGGACGTAAAAAATATAGAGGCGTTGTATTTCGTTCGTACGGTCTTTTGTTATTTCCTCACTTTCTCCTTACTTCTATGCTTTCTCGCTTCTTTACTTTTAGACTTCGAGCCGTTTTAAACTAAAAAAGAGCTCTTTCCTCAAATGGAAGGAGGCTCTTTCTCAAATTCAGAAGGCATTTCAGGTCTAGGGAGTGCGTGTAAGATACGTTGAAACAACAAACGAAAAGTATCTTTATCTTTTGACGTAAACGGTTTGGGTCCTTTGGTTCGCTGCCCACTGTTTCGTTGCAACGCACTAAAGTACCGCTGTTGTAAGAGTGCATCGATATTTTCAGTAGTATACGCATAGCCTTTTTGATTTAAGACACGGGTGCCTTTAGGCAGTGCGAGTGAGGCTAATCCATAATCTTGGGTGATGAGTATATCGCCAGAGCGCACAAACGAAAGCAATTTATAATCGGCAGCTTCAGCTCCGGTGTCTACATAGACCACACGCACATGTTCCGGGTGTGCTTTGGTTGAAAAGTGGGCAATGCTTGACACGAGAGTCACAGAAACCCCAAAGATACCTGCTTCTTCAATGATGATTTCTTTTACCGGACAGGCATCTGCATCCACATAAATATGCATGTGTCGGTCTTCCTTTCTTTTGGTCCTCTTTTTTGAGGACGGTGCGCTGTTTACTCGTCTACTTTTTCAGAAGCGGGCAAGTAGGCGACTGCTTCGATTTCAACTAACGCTCCCTTAGGCAATTTGCCTACTTCAAACGCTGTACGGGCTGGGTAAGGCTCTGTAAAGTAGGTTTGGTACACGGCGTTCATCTCTGAGAAATCATCCATGGAATCCAGGTACACAGTTGTTTTGACAATGTCTTGTAAGGAACCGTTGTTGAGTTTCAAAATCGTTTGGACGTTTTCTAAACTTTGACGAGTTTGACTAGCAACATCTTTGCCATTCAATTCGTTGGTTTCAGGATCTAGTGGAAGTTGTCCAGAGGTAAATAAGTAGGGACCGGCTGTACGATAAGCAGCGTACGGACCGACCGCTTTAGGCAATTGATTTGTCATGTGCTTCACTCCAATTCTCTTTTCTCTATCATATCAAAAACGAAGCCAGAATAAATGGACTTTTGAAAAAGAAGGGATGTTTTTGATAAACAGCGGATAAATGATATCTTTATACGAGAAACCTCCTCCTTTCTACTTCTCCTTTCTAAAAGCGTGCCAGTAAAAGATGTATTAAAAAATAGAGAGCATATTTTTTCGTGAGGCACTCAATGCCACGTATTAGAGTAAAAAAGCACGTATACGTATAGGGAGACAGAATCACGTATAGAGAGACATAGACATCTAGAGAGAATATGGTAGACAAAGAGATAGATAGAAGATAGAGCATCTACATCATAGAAACAGAAACACAGTTAAAAACAAATAAAAAGCAAACAAGCTGCCGAAACGTCCATTTTACAGGCAGTGCCTCAAAATGAAGCAACCAATCAACAGACGTTTAGCCCACGCATGCTGTCCGTGGAAAGACAGGTCGGTTTAATTCAAGTTTGTTCTTTCGCGGTTTCACATATGTTTGGTATACTAAAAGAAATGAATGATACTTTCAGACAAAGGAATTGAGCTTGATTGATAAAAAAACAATTTTTCCCAGATTCTACAATTCAAAATGTGGCGACCAATGATACTGTCTATTTACGTGGCAAAGCCTTGTTTAAAGACCACCGTACAGGAAACCTAACCGCAGAACCTGAGAAAAACGGTGTGACCATACATGTGGAAGAAAATGGCGACAATGAAGTGAGTTGGGGCTTTTATCCAAATGGGGTAGCCAAACGGTACCACTGTACATGTTCAGACTTCCCAAACTTTACAGGTGGGTGTCAACACGTCGTGGCGGCCATGTTTGCGCTCAATCAAGTAGAAGCAGCCGATATCCCAACTGGAGATGGGCAATCAGGCACTGTTTCCGTGGCGTCTCAATCAGATGTCCTCAATCGTCAAGCAGTGGCCGAGTTGTTTCGGTACGAAGAAAACGAAGCGGATATTATCAGACGTACGATGCAACAAAAACCAGTCATTATTGAGTTTACTCTGTTAATTGGCAAACCGGAGTTTTTCCAACCGTTTGCACTTACGATGCGGGTAGGAGAAGAGTATTTGTATGTGGTTCAAGACATTCGTGGAGTCGTGGAGGACTTGTTGGAAGGCAACGAAGTCACTTTTGGCAAACGGTTTACGTATTCGGAAGAGGCGTATACGTTGAAAGAAGCCGATCGCCTTTTGTTAGAGACGATTCGTGAAGTCGACGATGTCTTTAGCTCAGTGGAAGCGGTGCAGCATTTCTCAAGTCCAAAAGAGTTTATTGTGCCACCTCAATTCATGCAGCGATTTCTACAGCTGATTGCCCAATGTGACGAAGGGTATATCGCAAAATCTTTTAAACGCTCATTTGATCAAGCAACCGGAAAAAAGAGAAAACCACGCTTGTTTATGGAAGGCGAAAAACTTCCAGTTGAATTAACAATGGAAAAAGTAGGCGACGACCAAATCAAGATTAGTCTGTCTGAGGAAGAGTGGGCTGACTTGGAATTTTATGAAGACGCCCGCTTTGTCAAACAAGAAGAACAGTTTTATTTCTTATCTGAGAAAAAAATGGAGAAGCTCCAACAACTAAAACATGCCTTTTCGTATACAAAAGACCAGGGCATTTTGTTGACGAGTGATGAAACATCCGACTTTGTGTCGCGCTACTTGCCACAAGTAGACGCACACATTGATGTCACCATTCCATCTGAAGTGGCACAGACCTTTGTGCGCAACGAATTGGAACCTAAATTAAAAATTGATTACGAAAAAAACAAATTGTTTGTCAAACCCGAATTTCATTATGGAGAGTTTGTGGTGGAGCCGTTACAAGATGAAACCCAAACAGACACGAATGAAAGTATCTTTATTCGCAACATCGAAGAAGAAAAGCGCTTGTTGAAACGTCTTCGTCTCACGAGTCGGAGTTGGCAAGATGAAAAAGAAGAATGGATTTTGAGCCATACCGATGTAGTAGGCGACTTTCTATACGGTGCCATTCCAGATTTGATGGATTCGTTTGAGGTGTTACTGACGCCATCTGCCAATAAGTTGTTTTATGATGAGTCTACTTCACCGTCTCTTGAGATTGAGTGGAATGAAAAATCCAACATGCTGGATGTGTCCTTTGAAGCCGAAGACATGACGAAAGAAGACTTGCGTCGTTTGATGAAACAACTATCAGATAAGAAAAAATTTGTTCGCTTAACAAATGGACAATTGGTCCAGCTCAACACAGATTCATTTCAAACGCTAAAAGAAAATGTCGACCAGTTGGATTTAAAATGGCAAGAACTGGAATTGAAAAATGCGGTACCAGTATACAAGGGACTCGCTTTGTCTGAAAAAGAAGAAATATCTAAAGGCAAGAAGTTTAAAGAATTGGTCTCCCAACTGTTCTCACCGGAGACCATCGAGTTTACGGCTCCCAAACGTTTGCAGGCGACTTTGCGTCCTTACCAAGAAACCGGGATTAAATGGTTAAAGACCTTGGATCATTATGGATTTGGTGGAGTGTTAGCCGATGACATGGGACTTGGAAAAACGTTACAGACCATTGGATACACCGTGTCGTGTTTAGAAGAAAAACCAGGCTACTTTTTGATCATTTGTCCATCTAGTGTGTTGTTTAACTGGCAAAAAGAATTTGAATCGTTTGCACCTTCGATTTCTACGACCTTGATTCATGGTACAGCTGAAGAACGCAAGCTTATTGTAGAAAAAGCCAAAGAAGATGAAACGCCTGTATGGATTACCTCGTATCCACTGATTATGCGGGATGCGGAATTGTACACGGATATGACATTCCATACCGTTATTTTGGATGAAGCACAATATGTAAAAAACAATGCCGCGAAAACCACACAAGCCGTAAAAAGCATTTCGTCTCATACAAAATTGGCTTTGAGTGGTACACCAATTGAAAACAATTTAGGGGAACTTTACACCTTGTTTTCAATTGTGATGCCTGGATTGTTTGGTACAGCCAAGTCTTTCAAAGAAATGGACCAAGCAGAGATTGCACAAAAAATTCGTCCCTTTATTTTAAGACGATTGAAAAAAGATGTATTGGAAGATCTGCCAGAAAAAATTGAAACCAACGAGTACATTATGTTGTCGGATGAACAAAAGAAACTGTATCAAGCGCAAGTTGAGTTGATTCGTTCGGACCTCGACACATTAACAGAAAAAAGTGAATTTGATTCTAATCGTTTCCGAATTTTAGCGGGCATGACGCGTTTGCGTCAAATTTGTTGCGACCCACGGTTGATTATGCCGGATTACACAGGTGGCTCAAGTAAGTTAGAGCGTCTAAAAGAATTTGTCGCTGATGCGTTGGCCAGTGGTCGCCGGATTGTGCTCTTTTCACAATTTACGTCTATGTTGGCGTTGATTAAAGAAGAATTTGACAAAGCAGGGTATTCCTATTTTTACTTGGATGGATCCACTAAATCAGAAGACCGCTTAGATTTAACTACCCGTTACAACGAAGGCGAAAAAGATTTGTTTTTGATTTCATTGAAAGCAGGGGGAACAGGTTTAAACTTAACCGGTGGGGATACCGTCATTTTGTATGATTCTTGGTGGAACCCTGCCATCGAAGAGCAAGCAGCTGACCGTGTCCACCGATACGGTCAGAAGAAAACCGTTCAAGTTATTCGGATGATCGCCGAAGGTACCATTGAAGAACGCATCAATGAACTGCAAAACAAGAAAAAAGAATTGATTGATTCTGTCATTGAGACAGGAGAAGAATCTTTGACAAGTTTATCCAAAGAAGATATCTTATCTCTCATTGGAGACTAGACAAGAGGTGGAGCACGATGAAAAAACCACACGATTCATTGCCAACAAGCTGGACAGGATTGCCGTCTGCTTCTTTTCGAGAATACCGCACATGGAAAAATACCGAGCGTCCAGGGATTTGTGGAACCTATGTGAGCAGTGTGTTGTTGCATTATGTGTTTAAGGAATACTATGGCACCCATGTAGACGAAAAAACATTGATTCATGGGCTACGACGTCCTATAGAATATGCTCTGCCTTACAGAGGGACGTTCCCATGGGATGTAAAGCGCGGATTGGATATCGCATTAAAAAAAGTACCCGGTTGGCAAACCAAGACAGGGCTGATTCCAGATGTAGCAGTTGTAAAGGAATTATCCAAAGACGCACCTCTTCCAGTCATTGTTGGGACGAACTCCCTTTTAGGAAGTAGGTATAAGAATCACTGGCTCCTAGTCTATGCGTATGGTCGAAACGAACAGGGGACCTTGTATTTTAAAGCATATGACAACCATGGCCGTCACGCTGCGATTCTTCCTGCTTCGCAGACGCTTGGTTTTGTGAAGCTAATTCGTGAGGAATAGATTTTTTTCTTTAAAGAGAATAAGCGTACATAAAGAGCACTTGAAATCGACTGATTTCAAGTGCTCTTTATTTTATATACGTAAACAATTGAGGAGTCGTTAACGAATCGCTGGTTTTACTTTTTTTGATGGAAGTGTCTGAATGTATTCTGTGGGTATCAGATTAGTTGTTTTTTGAATACTTTTGTAAAATAGGAATGACTATTGAAGCCTGTCATTTCAACAACTTCTGATAGCTGGAACTTTCCCATGTATAAAAGATATTTAGCTAAGTTAATCCGCTGCGCATTTACAAAGCCAATAAACGTAATGCCCGTTTCTTGTTTGAATTTGCGGGCTAAGTGAACAGGATGAATTCCAAACACGCTAGAAACATTTGTCAATGTCATATCGCTGACTAAATTTTTAGATATATAACTGACAATTTCTTTCATAAGGACAGAATAATTTGCGGTAGAAAACTGCTTCACTGCTTCACAGTATTCCATAAACATATCCATAGCGACATGTTTTTCTAAACAACAAAGAGAAGGCGCTCCTTCAATCAAGCGTGTGTAACGTTCTGAGATCATATGTATATACAAGGGATCAAGCCCACCATTGTTTGCTGCTATCCTACTGTAAGTATTTGCAACAAGTAAAGATAATTTCATTTTCTTAAGTAGTTCATCTGGGGAGCTGTTGTCTAAAGGGTCTATTTCTACGTGTTGCCCTATTATTTGGAGAAGACTAGACAATCCACTTGTGTCTCCAGTCGAAATAGCCGCAGAAATTTGGTTTTCAATTTGGTACTTTACTGAAGTGGCATTCAATTTCACAAGTTCAAATGTTGGAAGAAGACTGTTTTTCTATCGATGGGCTGTCGTCTCTGTCGGGTACGAGACATTCAACAAGTTGTATTTGGATAAAAAGTGCCGAAACAAAAAACAGAGATCGGAATGATACCCCGTTCGACACAGTGTACTCTGTTTAAAATACTTTCACCACAGCGAGCCTTTCCTAAAACGCTGACTGGTTTCTGTGTATGTATATGCATGTGTTTCATTGTTAGTGGACCCAACTCTTCATCTAGAATCACGGCTGTTTGTTTTTGGGTAATACGAGCCTATCTTGTACGCTGGGAATCTTTGCATGAGTGCAAGAAAATATAAGCTCTTCATAGACAAAAGTAATCAATCCTACTCACTGAACCAAGCAAGTGGACTCCTTTGATGCGTATGTTTTCTGGAAGGACGTCCAAGAAAAGAGAGTATCTGATTTTTGTAGTGTCTATACCAAAAAAATTCAACTTAAAATCAACTGTTTTTTAAAATTGTTGAAAGACTTCTGCTCATGTGAATAAAATTAGGATGAGATAAGTCGTTCCGTCCAATATAAACAAATGGAGAAGTCACCTCCCATAAAAAGAGATTCTACTATAGAAGAACTACATAAAATAGATAGGTATCTAAAAATCCTGCCCACTTTATAGCCATCCTTTTTTATACGTGTCGAAACAGGTATACTAATAGAGAGATAGAGAAAGAGGTGCCCATTTTGCGTGAAAAACCAGAGAAACTGACGCTGAGTTCAAAGAAAAACACAAAAGATATGAAGGACATTTCTAAGAAATCAACGCATCCGGTCATTACAAAAATCACTACACAACGTCGCAAGGGAAGATACAATATTTTTCTAGATGAAGTGTATGCCTTTGCGGTAGATGAAGGTTTGTTGGTAAAACATATGCTTCGAAAGGGGATGGAACTCTCTCCTCAACAGCAAGAAGCCCTAAAAGAAGAAGATGAAAGCAGAAAAGCGTACCAACGCGCCCTTGTCTACCTCCAGTACGGCTTACGGTCCGCCAAAGAAGTACGCGATGATTTGATCGCCAAAGAGTTTGAAGATTATGCGGACGATGTCATTGAAATTTTAATTGACCAACGTTTGATCAACGATGAAGAATACGCCAAAAGTTACACCCGAACTGCTGCCAATTTGAGCCGAAAAGGACCACGTGTCATTGAACGGGAATTGATTCAAAAAGGCATTAAGGAAGCAGATCGGCTAGAAGCCCAAGGAGAGTACGCGTTTGCCCAACAAATAGAAAACGCTGTGCATCTAGGTGAAAAAGTCATTACACGTTCATCTAGACGCTCTTCTCGCGATACGCAACAACGCGTGCGGGAACACTTGATGACCAAGGGGTTTGACTCTGAAGTAATCGCAATTGGTGACAAAAAAAGATGAAGACGATGAAATGGAGGCGCTCGCCTTACAAGGAGACAAAGCCTGGAGGCGTTACCGAAATGAAGACCGGTACAAACGCATCCAAAAAACAAAAGCGAATTTGTTTCAAAAAGCCTTTCCTATGGAACTGATTGCCCGCTACATTGATAAAAAAGTGAGTGAAGACCATGACGACTAAAAACTATAGTTTTCAACAAGAAGAAAAAAATTCAGTTCTTGAAGCAGGGGGCATCCAGTTATGGACACTCGAACGAATCCAAGCTTTCCGGCAAGCACTTCTAGACTGGTATGACCAAGAAAAACGAACCTTGCCATGGCGTGAATCCACGTCTGCATATGCGGTGTGGGTATCTGAAATCATGTTGCAACAAACGCGCGTAGATACGGTTATCCCATATTACACTCGGTTTATGCATGCCTTTCCAACGATTAAAGAGTTAGCTGAAGCCGATACAGATGACTTGTTAAAGTTATGGGAAGGACTTGGGTATTATTCGCGTGTGCGAAACATGCAGCATGCTGCACAACAAATCATGTCTGACTTTGGTGGGATTTTTCCACGAACCCCAAAAGAAATTTTAACCTTAAAGGGCATAGGTCCTTATACAGGAGGAGCGATTGCAAGCATTGCGTTTCAATTGCCTGAGCCTGCTGTAGATGGAAACGTCATGCGTGTGGTAAGTCGATTGTTTGAAATAGATGCCGACATTGCCAAGCCGGCAACCCGGAAAATCTTCGAAGCGATTATTCGCGTCTTAATAGATCCAGATCGGCCAGGAGATTTTAATCAAGCATTGATGGATTTAGGAGCAACGATTTGCACACCTACCAACTACGACGGTGAACGGAGCCCGGTGAAAGAGTTTGATCAATCGTATTTAAACGGTACATGGCACCATTATCCAGTGAAAACCAAAAAGAAAAAAGCGGTTCCAGTCTATTACGATGCGTTAGCCATTCAAAATGAAAAAGGCGAGTGGCTCGTGGAACAACGTCCACAAACAGGTCTCTTGGCCGGAATGTGGCAATTTCCTTTGTTTGAAAAAGAAGGATCAACCTCTCCACACTGGAAAGACTTTCCAGAAGGACATGATGCCCATCTCCTTGCTTGTTTAGAGACGCAGTATGGACTTGTTGGCACGGTACAGAAAAGACATCTTGGAGAGGTGACCCACTTATTTTCTCACTTGAAGTGGCATGTGTCTGTTCACATCGTCAGTGTTCAGTCATCTAAAGATACAGTGTTGCCTTCTTCATGTCAGTGGATTCAATCAAAAGAACGTGAGGCGCTTGTGTTTCCAGTCCCCCAACAAAAAATGTGGGAAAAAGTTGTCCTTACGACGCAAGAAGAGGTCTAGATATTTCTTTCGAAAAAGTTGGCGGATATGGTACAATAGCCAAGAGATTACACAAAGAGGAGAGACTGGATACGGATTTCTCCCCGTAAGATACATGTAGAAAGTGGGGATGAGATGCATTTTCCAAAAGAAGGAGAATACATCACAATCCAAAGTTATAAGCACGATGGTAGTTTACACCGAACTTGGCGGGACACGATGGTGTTAAAGGTGACTGATGATGCTTTAATTGGATGCAATGACCACACATTGGTGATTGAATCTGATGGAAGACGGTGGTTAACACGTGAGCCTGCACTTGTTTATTTCCACAAACACTACTGGTTTAATATTGTAGCCATGATCCGAAAACGAGGCACGTCGTATTACTGTAACCTCGCTTCTCCTTATGTTATTGATGAAGAAGGGTTAAAGTATATTGATTATGATCTTGATATCAAAATTTTTCCAGATGGGGAAAGACGCTTGTTGGACGTAGACGAGTATGAAGACCACAGCCAAAAGTGGGACTACCCGGATGATATCGATCACATCTTAAAAGAAAGCGTGAAAATCTTGGTGGATTGGATAGATGGAAACAAAGGACCATTTTCAAAAGAATATGTGGAGATGTGGTACGAACGCTATCGGCAATTGTCAGGAAAGTGATGACTATTCTAAGTACGAAATAAACAGACAGCCACTGGCTGTCTGTTTATTTGTTTGGGGGGTCAATTTTTTGTTTATTATATGAAATACGAGTGTCTATTATGAAGAGACACGCTTTTCTTAATCCGCAGAGCGTGCTTCCTTTTTGTGTTGAGTGTGCAAAACGTCTGCATCGACGTGATGTTTTGTGTAGCTACGTACAAGTTTGTTTAAATGTTGCAGAGCTTCTTCATACAACAAGATGGTTGACATCAAGTGGATGACCGTGTTGCTTTGGCCGTAATCTCCTTTTAAGTAGTCATCTAAACTTGCTTCACTAAAAAATGTATTCATAAATGTTTTCCGGAGAGAAGCTTTGTAAGCGATGAAGTTGACTTCATCTGGCAAAATCCGGCCTGTAAACTTCATCAAGATTTGTTCATGAGCACTCATTAAAGTTTCAATGCGTTCACGGATAATAATTCGGGTGTCTTGTGGAAAGTGATTGTACACATTTTCTGCTTTATGAAGAGTGGATGTCAATAAGAAGGCACTCTTGGTTACTTTGATAAATTGACGATACACTACAGCATCTCTCAAAAGACTCGGGTGTTTTTTGAGCTGTAAAAAACTTTTTTGATCAATCAACAAAGAAAGAAGACGTTCCATTTCACTGATTTCTTTTTTGACCCACTGTAAATCCTGTTTGAGAATCGGGTATTGTGAATTTTTCCGAAGACTTGTGCGTGTGTATTTCGTTAATTCATCTGTTGTATGTTCGATTTTAGTCAAGAGCCGTGACTCATATTTAGGTGGGAGCACCAAAGTGTTAACAAGAAAAGTGACGCCAACTCCAACAAAGGTAGCAAGAACACGCAACACAGAATCTCCTATAATAGAAGGTTGATCAGTTAGCATGATGACAATTAAGGTCACAGCAGCCAAACCGATCACATTGTCTAACTTCATTTGGTGCAACAAAGCAATCAAGACAGCAGCCGCTAGAGCGATATGAAAGATTGTGTTCCCAATGGTTAAAGTCATAAAGACAGCAATTAATCCGCCTAAAGTGTTGGCGAGGAGTCGTTCTTTGACCATTCCGTAAGATTTTTTCACGCTAGGTTGTAGCGAATAGACTGCAGAAATGCCTGCTAAATCGGCTACTTGTGGAAAACCAAGTAAGATTGGGATAGAGATGGCGATAAAGACGGCAATGCCTGTTTTTAGAGTACGAGCCCCTATTTTCATATGTGTTGTTCCCTTCTCAGGTTGTGTAATATTATTAATTCGCTTATATCGTATGTTAATCGGGTATAGATAGCAATAAGAAAGCAATAAGAAAGCAATAAGAAAGCGGTTTTATTCTATTAGTTGAACACTTGCAATCAAAAATTATAAACGCTATCATTAGGGGTGACTGATAAGTAAAAGGAGCGAATCAAATGAACTATATGGTAAATCAATCTATAGATAGATTAAAACATGCAGGTATTCGTATTACACCGCAACGTCAAGCTGTTCTTGAGTATTTGATTAAAACCGATACTCATCCAACTGCGGATGAGATTTACCAATCGCTGGAAAAACAGTTTCCAAATATTAGTGTAGCTACTGTCTACAACAATTTAAAAGTATTTATTGAACACAACCTTGTGCAAGAATTAAATTATGCGGATGTATCTAGCCGATTTGAGTTTAATCATGCAGATCATTACCATGCTGTATGCACGAAATGTGGAAAGTTTGAAGACATCTTTTATCCTGGTTTAGAAAAAGTTGAACGTGCTACAGAAGAATTGACCGACTTTAAAATCTATGGACACCGACTAGAATTGTATGGATTGTGTAAAGAATGTCAGCCTGATTAACTGTATAATATGTAAGGGATAGTCGCTTTAAGAGAATAGATAAACAAACCAGAAGAGATGTTCTTCGATCTTCTTTTAAATATTTATTGAAAAAAGGTTGACGTTTATCGAAAAGCATGATAAATTAACTCTTGTCGTCAAAACAATTCACTTTTGTTTGACGAAGTAACACATGCAAAATTAAGTTTGACATAAGGCGATGTACCATGGTATACTGCTAGAAGCAAACACACATACACGGCTTCACGTCGAAAAACTTTTAAAAAAAGTAGTTGACATTCATAAAGAAACCATGTTATGATATAGAAGTTGCGTTAAACAAAGCAACCGACTAGACCTTTGAAAACTGAACAAAGCAAAA
>CAYZZA010000033.1:0-13310 GCA_964482685.1 uncultured Carnobacteriaceae bacterium | reverse complement strand
AATTGTGTTATACTAACGAAACAATCTAGTAAAAAAGAAGGCTAAAAAAGCTAAGACACTTATAGGTGCCTTAGCTTTTTTAGCCTTCTTAATTGTTGTTCATTAATCAGGATTCGTCTTCAGGAAGGTTTCGTCTTTGCTTTCCGGCATTTCTGCCTTTTCCGGATTTGGTTCCAGAACTTGACTTAGTTCCAAACGGACTGCTTGAAGGTGCTTTTGGCGCAGTTGGTTGGGCAGGTGTAGCACGTTTAGTTTTTGGTTTTCGTTTAACCATTTTTTGTGGACCGTGTGTGGCAGCCATTTCTGCTTCTAATTTCGGTTTGTAATATTCATTGATGATGTATTGTTGTACAACGGCAATCAATCCACCGGCAATCCAGTAAAGAGACAAGCCGGCAGGTCCTGTTAGCGAGAAGAATAAAATCATGATAGGGTTCATCAACATCATGGATTTCGATTGTTTCTTTTGTTCTTCTGGCATCGTTACCATCATAAGAGCCGATTGGAAGTACGTAACGACTCCAGCCAAAATAGCAAGTAAAATACTACGCCCGCCTAATCCAATGCCCAAAAAGGTAGAAGCTTTAATTTCAGGTGCTAAGTTGATAGCTTGAAACAATGCAGTGAAAATAGGCAATTGAATCAACAGTGGCAAACAACCCAATCCACCCATCACACTAATATTGTTTTCTTTGTAAATTTGCACCAGTTCATCTTGTAATTCTTGTTTTTCTTGAGGATCTTTTGCTTCTTTGATTTCTGCTTGAATCTCAGAAATAGCTGGTTGAACACCAGACATCTTGATTTGTTGGCTCATCGTTTTCTTTTGTTGGCTGATATTCAAGGGGAAAATAATGATTCGCACAATAATGGTAATGGCTAAAATTGCCAATCCATAACTGCCACCAAATAAATCAGCCAGCCAGTGGATGGCTATTTGCGTTGGAACGACAAGGTACTCGTAAATGATTCCTGTTGGCATTCCTGCAGCATCGTATCTCATACATCCTGAAAGGACGACGATGAGCATCAGCAACGCACCTGAAAGCAATAGTTTTTTTGTTCGTTTAGTCATAATCCACATACCTTCTTATTTTTCATTTTTTGTTCGGGTGATTCCTTAATGCCTACGCTGTTTCATTTCAAAGACAGGACTGTCTGCTTTCCTTCTTTATAAAGAAACTACTATTTCTAACTATACCCGATTTAAAATTGTTTATCAATACGTGAATCGAAAGCCTTACATTTGAGTAGACAATGAGAAAAACACCCCGTATAAAAAGCTCAATCTACTTCGATGTGAGTGGATTCATGCCTAAAAAACCGTGAACAAATTGTGTGCATGTCTAGCAGGGGGGTTCCAGAAAAGGGGTCGCTTTCAAATCAAAGAAAAAAGAAAGCTATTTTGTGTATAATACTTAGTAGACGAACAAAATCAGAATTGAGGGATTAAAACCATGTCACAAACACGAAAAAAAGGAAAAACTAAGAAAAAAAAGGGAGACCGCTCTGTCCCAGTGAGAAAAATAGGGCTTGGGCTTTTTCTGCTCAGCTTTTTTTCGATTACTTCACTCGGGTTTATTGGACGTCTTGCGTCTTTGTTTGTTAAGTTTTTTGTAGGGGACGTGTATATTCCAGTATCCATTCTAGTTGGATTGTGGAGTGTATTTATGTTAGTCACTAAAAAAGCAAAGCCGTTTACAAATAGACGGATGATCGGGCTAAGCCTGACTCTTCTAGGAAGTGTGCTTCTTTTACATGGTCGCTTGTTTGGTCCAATCATGAATCCGGAACTAAATATTTTGTCTGCGACGTGGCGTTTTTTCTACGAAGACGTCAAAGTAGGTGCCGGAAATGTCAGTCCAGCACTCGGCGGAGGTATGATTGGGGCTTTTTTGTATACAGGTACCTTTTTTTTGTTTGCGCAAGCAGGGACGTACATCAGTGCGGTCTTACTGATCGCTTGGGGGATTGTGTGGACGTTTAACCTTCCGATTGTGGAGATGTATCGAACGTTACGCACATCCTTACACGAATCGGTGAAAGAGTTTCGCGCTCGCCAAAAAAAGAAACGCCCACGACGGTCCTTAAAAAAACAAGAGGCTAAACAAAAACCAGAAATTATTCATGATACCACCCATGTGTCTGATTATTCTCACGGTAAAGAATCACTCGAACCAAAAGAGCTTGGACAAACAGAATTGATGATTGATCATTTTGATCGTGCACGACCTACGGTGCCAGACACTGTGGAAGATACGGACGAAACTGAACCAGATTTGGCGTTTGACACAGCTTTGTCAACTGAGAATAAAGAATACCAGTTGCCGCCGATGTCCTTGTTAGACAAGCGCACACCGACAGATCAGTCCAATGAATATAAAATTATTCAAAAAAATGTAGAAAAATTAGAAGAAACCTTTCAAAGTTTCGGTGTCGATGCCAAAGTGATTAAAGCAAATCTCGGGCCAGCTGTCACCAAATATGAAATTCAACCTGCTACGGGAGTAAAAGTGAGCAAAATCGTTGGATTGACTGATGACATTGCTCTTGCACTAGCGGCAAAAGACATCCGAATGGAAGCGCCGATTCCTGGAAAAGCGTTAATCGGAATTGAAGTACCTAATACAAAAGTCAGTATGGTCTCATTTCGAGACATTGTAGAAGGACATACCCCAGATTCAGAGCGTTTGCTTGAAGTGCCTCTAGGCAGAGACATTTCTGGTTCGGTCGCACTGGCAGACTTGGCACGAATGCCACACTTGCTTGTGGCAGGGGCGACCGGGAGTGGAAAGTCTGTGTGTATTAACGGCATCATCACCAGTTTGTTGATGCGGGCTAGACCATCGGAAGTGAAGTTGATGATGATTGATCCAAAGATGGTTGAACTCAACATTTATAATGGGATTCCTCATCTTCTTACACCGGTGGTGACCAATCCAAAAAAAGCAGCCCAAGCTCTTCAAAAAGTTGTGCAAGAAATGGAACGACGGTATGAATTGTTTGCGGCTAGTGGAGCACGAAACATCACTGGATACAACGAACAAGTAGCAGAAGCCAATCGCACGAAAAAAGAAGCCCGCACACCGCTTCCGTTTATCGTTGTGATTGTGGATGAGTTGGCTGATTTGATGATGGTCGCTAGCAATGAGGTAGAAGATGCCATTATTCGCCTGGCACAAATGGCGCGAGCCGCAGGGATTCATATGATTTTGGCTACGCAGCGTCCCAGTGTTGATGTTATAACAGGTATCATTAAAGCAAATGTGCCGTCACGCATTGCGTTTGCGGTCTCTAGTGGGACAGATTCTCGTACTATTTTAGATGGAAATGGGGCAGAGAAATTATTAGGACGGGGCGATATGCTCTTTCAGCCAATGGGCCAAAACAAACCAACAAGAGTCCAAGGAGCGTTTATCTCGGATGAAGAAGTAGAAGCCGTAGTGGCCTTTGTGAAAAATCAACAAGAACCAAGCTACGTAGAAGAAATGATTCCAACAGATGAACCATCTAAACAAGTAGACGAACCGGAAGACGAGTTGTTTCATGACGCAGTAGAAATGATTGTGGATATGCAAACGGCTAGTATTTCCTTGCTCCAGCGCCGGTTTCGCATTGGCTACAATCGTGCTGCTCGGATGATTGACGAAATGGAGATGAGGGGGATTGTTGGGCCTTCAGAAGGAAGCAAGCCTCGCGTAGTCAATCTTCAAAAACAAGAAGAAACTCCTCAAGAATAAAAGGAAAAAACAAAGAAAATACGAAGCATATAGCCTTCCACATAGCCGTTTAAGAGAAGAAGTGAAACGTTTTCATAAAAAGAAGTTTCCGCTTTCATTTATATTCTGATAATGGTATTATACATGTGAGATGAGCAACTGTTCTTTTGTTCATACTACAATTACAACACGGAGGTTTTTTTGAGTGAGTAAAAAACAATTGAGAAAGTTAATCGCGTTAGGATTTGCTTCAACCATGGTATTGGCAGCATGTGGATCAAGTGATGACACAGCGGATACAACTGGAGAAACAGCAGGTACTGACACAGAAGATTTTTCTATTGTGATGGTTACAGACGTTAGCGGAATAGATGATAAATCCTTTAACCAATCTGCATGGGAGGGAATGAAAGAGTGGGGCGCAGAAAACAATAAAGAAGAAGGCGTCGATGGATACGCTTACATTCAATCCGATAGCGGTTCTGACTTTGTAACAAACTTGAATACAGCCCAACAAAGTAATTTCGATTTGATTTATGGACTTGGTTTTGCACTTAAACCAGCTATTGAAGACGTAGCTAGCCAAAACCCAGAACAAAAATTTGTAATCGTAGATGATGTTATTGAAGCAGATAACGTAGCATCTGTCTTGTTTAAAGATCACGAAGCAGCCTTTCTTGCAGGGGTAGCTGCAGCATCCACAACAGAAACAGGTAAAGTCGGATTTCTTGGTGGGATAGAAGGAACAGTTATTAGTCGTTTTGAAGCTGGTTTCCGTGCAGGAGTAGAAGCAGTGGACCCATCTGTTGAAGTAGACGTTCAATATGCTGCTTCATTTAATGATGCTGCTAAAGGAAGAACCATTTCAGCTGGAATGTTCACAAACGGAGCAGACGTTGTCTACCACGCAGCTGGATCCGTTGGTGCTGGTGTGTTTGCTGAAGCAATCGACCGTATGAACTCTGGTTCTGACACTAAACTTTGGGTAATCGGAGTTGACAGTGACCAAGAGGCAGAAGGAGAATACGACGGCGGAAACTTAACACTAACTTCAACGATTAAAGGTGTAGGAACTGTTGTCAAAGACATCTCTAACGAAACAATGGCAGGTAATTTCCCAGGTGGAGAAGTTTCAAACTACGGTTTGAAAGAAGGGGCTGTTGATGTACCAAAAGGAAACATGTCTGATGAAGCTTGGGCAAAAGTAGAAGAATTTAAAGCAAAAATCATCTCTGGGGAAATCGAAGTACCACAAGACCCTAAAGCGTTATAATCTAAAGTCTATTCGATGAAAAGAGTCAAAAAAGATTCACGTAAAGAGGCAGAAGATACGTCTTCGGCCTTTTTTTATTTAAAAAGTATGTCTGTAAAAAGGGAAGTCCAACTGATATAATAAATGAAAAGAAGGACAAAGGAGTGAGTGGAGTGGCTGAACACGAGAATGTCATAGAAATGAAAGGCATTACAAAAGAATTTGGTGCCTTTAGAGCAAACGATGACATCCATTTGAGTGTGAGAAAGGGAGAAATTCATGCTTTACTCGGTGAAAACGGAGCCGGTAAATCAACCTTGATGAATATTTTGTCAGGCCTGTTGCAACCTACGAGTGGAGATATCTATATTAATGGAAAAAAAGAGGTTTTAGAATCGCCTAATATGGCTTATCACCTAGGAATCGGAATGGTGCACCAACACTTTATGTTGGTGGATGACTTTACGGTTACTGAGAACATCATTTTGGGAAGTGAAACAGTTCAAAACGGCATCTTAGATATCAAAAAAGCGCGCAAAGAAATCAAAGCGCTTTCTGAAAAGTATGGCTTGCACGTGGATCCAAATGAACGTGTCGCAAATATTACGGTTGGGATGCAACAAAGAGCAGAAATTTTGAAAGTGTTGTATCGTGGTGCGGATATCCTCGTCTTTGATGAACCGTCTGCTGTTTTAACCCCTCAAGAGATTGAAGAGTTAATTGGCATTATGGAATCGTTGACAAACGAAGGCAAGTCGGTCATTTTGATTACGCATAAGCTAGATGAAATCAAGCAAATAGCGGATAGATGTACTGTCATTCGTAGAGGAAAGAGTATCGGGACCGTAGACGTTGTGGATACAACCCAACAAGAGCTCGCTAACATGATGGTCGGACGTTCGGTTAACTTTAAAGTGAACAAGTCCGTCTCGGATCCAAAAGAGACGATTTTAGCCATTAACAACATCACTGTGAAAGACAACCGGAAACTAGACAGCGTGAAAAACTTGAGTCTAAATGTTCGTTCCGGTGAAATAGTTGGAATCGCAGGAATTGACGGCAATGGGCAATCTGAGTTGATTGAAGCAATTGCGGGGTTACGAGACGTGGAAAGTGGTACGATTTCACTAGAAGGTATTGAGATTCAAAACAAACCTCCACGCACCATTACGGAATCTGGTTTGGGACATATCCCAGAAGACCGTCAACGTATGGGATTGGTTCTTCCTATGTCTATTGAAGAAAATATTTCGTTGCAGTCATATTACAAAAAACCTTTTAGTAAAAATGGTTTTTTACAAAATCAAGCCATTCGGTACCATGCAATGGAATTAGCCAAAGAATACGATGTAAGAATGCATAAAATATCGGATCCGATATCTTCTTTGTCTGGTGGAAACCAACAAAAAGCCATCATTGCGCGCGAAATCGACCGCAATCCTTCTTTGTTGATTGCGGCTCAACCTACACGTGGGTTGGACGTAGGTGCGATCGAGTATATCCACAAACGATTGATTGAACAACGTGACAAAGGTAGAGCAGTTCTCTTGTTGAGTTTTGAATTAGACGAAGTTATGAATGTTTCAGATAGAATTGCTGTGATGCATGCTGGAGAAATCGCGGCCATTGTCAAACCATCTGAGACAACAGAAGAAGAGCTTGGGTTGTTGATGACTGGAATGTCTCTAGAAGAAGCACGAAAACTTTCGACAGAAAAAGTAGGAAAGGAGCATGTGACCAGTGAATAATAAGAGTGATTCAACGCTAAATACCATTCTTGTTCCTTTGCTCTCTGTCTTTTTGGGAGCTGTAATTGGCGGTATTATTATGATGATCTTGAAATTTAATCCGATTAAAGGCTACCAAGCATTGTTTGAAGGAGCATTTGGGTCAGAGTTTTATATAGGAGAAACACTTCGCCAAACTGCTCCACTTATTTTAACAGCTCTTGGTTTTGCGGTAGCAAACATTGCTGGGTTCTTTAACATTGGGATTGCTGGACAAGCCTTAGTTGGGTGGCTGAGTGCCATTTGGGTTACGTTAGCGTTTCCTAACCTTCCAGGACCAGTGTTGATTTTACTAAGTCTTTTAGCAGGTGCCACTGCTGGGGGACTATTGGCCGGAATAGCTGGTGTCCTTCGTGCCTATTTTGATACGAGTGAAGTGATTGTCACCATTATGTTAAACTATATTTCTTTAAACGTAGTCAATCATTTAATCCGAAATGTCATTACAGACAGAGCCGACACGACACCAAAAATTCCAGCGGAAGCTAGTCTGCGAGTGGAGTGGTTAACCGCCTTGACAAAAAATTCTACCTTACATACGGGGATTTTTATTGCCTTGATTGTGGCGGTACTTGTGTGGATTTTACTCAAGAAAACAACCCTTGGGTTTGAAATTCGCTCGGTTGGATTAAACCGTTTTGCATCAGAATACGCAGGGATGAGTACAAAAAGAATCATCATTCTTTCCATGTTGCTAAGTGGAGCCTTAGCTGGTTTAGGTGGAGCGATTGATGGAATTGGAAACTACCGCAATATCTTTGTACAAGGATCCATGCCTTCTTTAGGATTTGATGGGATAGCGGTTGCGCTACTTGGATTGAGCCACCCAATCGGGATTATATTCTCTTCCCTATTGTTTGGATCCTTGAAAATTGGCGGAACAAGTATGCCTATCCGCACAGGGCTACCGGTTGAAGTAGTAGATATTGTGATTGCGTCCATCATCTTTTTTGTAGGAGCAAATTACATTATTCGGTTCTTTATTGACCGAAAAAAACCTGGGCGAAAAGAAGCAAAAAAAGTTTTACATGCAAGTACCACTAGTGGAGTAACAGAACCAGTAGCTGAAGATACACAAAAAGTGACAGATAGAGAAGGAGGCGAACATAGATGAATTTAGAAGCGATTTTACAAAACATCGTGTCCTCCACATTGATTTACTCTGCACCACTCATTTTGACTGCACTTGGGGGAACCTTTTCTGAACGAAGCGGAGTTGTCAATATTGGACTTGAGGGAATTATGGTCATGGGAGCCTTTTCTTCGGTGGTCTTCAACTTAATGTTTGCCGGAACACTTGGAGCATGGACTCCTTGGATTGCGATGCTCGTTGGTGGATTGGTTGGAGTGTTGTTTTCACTGTTCCATGCCGTTGCAACAATCAATTGGCGTGCCGATCATACTATTTCCGGTACGGTGATCAACTTGTTGGCACCTGCTTTGGCTTTGTTTTTGACGCACGTGTTATATGGGCGTAAACAAACCGAATATGTTTCTAAAAGTTTTGGGTATTTTACAGTTCCATACTTATCTAAAATCCCCATCATTGGTACCATCTTTTTCAAGAACACGTCCGCACCGGCTATCTTAGGGATTGTCCTTGCGTTCGTATCTTGGTTTGCATTGTATAAAACCCGTTTTGGATTGCGCCTTCGTTCGGTTGGAGAACACCCACAAGCAGCGGATACACTAGGAATTGACGTGTATAAAATGAAGTATGCAGGTGTGTTGCTCTCTGGACTTCTTGGGGGACTTGGTGGAGCCATTCAAGCGCAAGGTATTTCATTAAACTTCTCTGGCGCAACAGTCGCTGGACAAGGATTTATTGCGATGGCTGCCATGATCTTTGGAAAATGGAACCCAATCGGAGCTATGGGAGCCGCACTTTTCTTTGGGTTTGCTCAAAGTTTAGCTGTAACAGGTAACTATGTGCCGATACTAAGAGACATTCCAGATGTCTGGCTTCAAGTGGCTCCTTATGTGTTAACGGTAGTTGCACTCGTCTTCTTTGTAGGTGGTTCTAAAGGACCAGCTGAAAATGGTAAGACTTATATCAAATCAAAATAATATAAATAAGGCAAAAGCTCCCCATTCAGTTGATTTGGGGAGCTTTTTTCTAACGGTTCCCATTAGAGAAGACTTTTCTTTTTAAGCAAAGTCCTCTATCATATTAGAAGAAGAAAAGGGGAGAAAAATAGATGAGTATGGAACTAGCAAAAGGCGTACATGTACATGTATTTCCAACACAAAAATATAAAACGGTTCATATAAAATTAAAATTTTCAGCACCACTTGTGCTTGGAGCAATGACTGAGCGTGCTCTCTTAAGCAACATTCTTGAAACCAACAGCAAAAAATATCCTACACAAACAGCGTTACGAAATGAATTGTCACGTCTTTATGGAGCAAGATTTGGGACATCAGCAGGGAAAAAAGGAACCAAACATATCATTTCCGTTGAAATGTCTTTAGTGAATGACAAATTTTTAGGTACTTCTGAAAATGTCTTACAAAATGGGGTTACCTTCTTGAAAGAAGTGCTTTTGTCTCCACATGTAGAAGATGAGCAGTTCCACCACCAGACGTTTATACGTGAAAAAGAAAACTTAAAAGACGTATACGAATCGTATTACGATGACAAACAATTGTTTGCGGGCTTGGCGCTACAAGAGCTGTATTTTGACGATCCTGCCCAACAAATACCTGGAACGGGGACGCCTGAATCATTAGAAAAAATAGACGAAGCGTCATTGTATGCGGCATATAAAAAAATGATCCACGAAGATACCGTGGACATCTATGTACTAGGGGATGTAGTGGAAGAAGACATTCAAAACCTGTTTTCAGAGTTTGGCTTTGCTGACCGAGAAGATAGGACGGAAGAAGCTTTCTACACACAGCCAACCACAACCGAGATTCGTACGAAAACAGAGACACAACCGATTGCACAAGCTAAATTAAACTTAGGCTATCAAACAACCATTTATTACCATGGAAAAGACTATTACGCTGGGCAAGTATTCAATGGGTTGTTTGGTGGATTTCCACATTCTAAGCTTTTCATGAATGTCCGAGAAAAAGAAAGTCTTGCCTATTATGCGTCGAGTTCTATAGATACATTTAGAGGCATGCTGACGGTGCAAACAGGTATTGAAGCCTCTCAAGCGGAAAAAGTCAAACAGATTATTCAAGAACAATTGGAAGAGTTGCAAAAAGGAAACCTTGATGCAGGTAGTTTGGCGCAAACAAAAGAAATGCTTATCAACCAATTGTATCAATCCGAAGATAGTCCAAGTTCAGTGATGGAGCGAGATTATGCAATGAAATTAGCGCAAACAAACGGTGTCACTTTGGAACAGTGGATTCAAGGAATTAAAGATGTAACGGTCGAAGAAATCAAACGAGTCGCATCCAATACGCAGTTACAAGCTGTTTATTTACTAAAGGGGGAGTAACACATGAAGAAAATAACCTACTCTCAAATCCAAGAAACATATTACTATGAGAAGATGGACAACGGGTTGGAAGTCATTTTAATTCCAAAAGAAGGATTTCATAAAACATACGCTTTGTTTAGTACGAAGTTTGGGTCCATTGATAACGAATTTGTTCCACGGGGTAAAAAAGAATCTGTGAAGATGCCTGATGGAATTGCACACTTTTTGGAACACAAAATGTTTGACAAAAAAGAAGGCGATGTCTTTCAATTGTTTGGAAGAGAAGGCGCATCTGCTAATGCTTTTACAAGCTTTACACGCACTGCATATCTTTTTTCTACGACAAACCAACTAGACAACAACTTGCACACCTTGCTCGATTTTGTGCAAGACCCTTATTTTACAGAAGAAAAAGTAGAAAAAGAAAAGGGGATTATTGGTCAAGAAATCCAAATGTATGATGACAATCCTGACTGGCGCGTATTTTTTGGATTGCTAGAAAACCTATATCCAGACCAACCGGTACACATCGATATTGCTGGAACTGTGGAGAGTATTGATGCGATTACAGCAGAGATGCTCTATGAAAACCATGCAACTTTTTACCATCCATCCAATATGCAACTCATTGTGGCTGGAAAACTAGATCCTGAACATGTTATGGATGAGATCAGACAAAACCAACAGGCAAAAAGCTTTAGTGCACCAACAGACATTCAACGTATATATCCAGAAAATGATTTGAGCATGATAGTGCCTCATCGGACAGAACATCTTGCGGTCAGTCGTCCTAAAGTACTTGTCGGGGTACGTGGAGCAGAGGTAGATCTTGCGGATGCTCGTACAATTCAAAAACGATATGAGCTCGATATGTTGCTGAAGTTGCTTTTTGGTCCCACATCGTCCAACTATTTAGATTTATACGATGCAGGTCTTGTGGATGATTCTTTTTCATATGAATACTCGTACGAAACCCATTTTGATTTTGTAGCTGTTGGGGGAGATACAAAGAAACCAGATGAATTGGAAGTAGCGCTTAAACGGATTCTTCTAGAAGCATCCACCAGCCCTGAGTTAACTGAGTCACACTTTAAAATGGTGAAAAAGAGAACCATCGGGCAATTGTTGCAAGCACTGAATTCACCAGAATATATGGCGACTCAATTTGTTGATTTTTATTACGAAGATGCGACGTTGTTTGATTTGATTCCAATTGTGGAAGCTATTACACTAGCAGATATTCGTAAAGCGGCAGCTAACTTTTTCAAAGAAGAGCGTATGTCTGTCTTTCGCATACTCCCGTTGGGTGAACAAAAATCAATAGTAGAAACCAAACCGACACAAGAGGAAACCCAATGAAAGCTGCGCTTGTCCTAGGAGCAAGTGGAGACATTGGCAAAGCCATCTGCAAAAGACTTGCATCAGAAGGATGGTCTTTGTATTTGCATGGATTTACTCATATCCAAGAAGTGAGAGCAGAAGCCGCTCATTTGTCAAAATTGTATCCAACTCAAGATTTTTTCCCAATGCTGTTTGATCTCAAACAAGAAGAAAACATGGATGCTTTTGCCGCTAATTTATTTAGCCTTGATGCCATTGTTTTTGCGCAAGGATACACAAAACGTAGCTTGTTTACAGAGATGACATCACACGAAATGGATGCTATGTGGAACGTGCATGTAAAGGTGCCTTTGTTGTTGATTCAAAAAATACAAAAAAAATTATCACGCTCGGGGCATGGACGAATTATCTTCATTAGTTCTGTGTACGGGTTTTCAGGAAGTGCATTAGAAGTATTTTACAGCATGACCAAAGGAGCCCAAAACTCGTTTGTTAAAGCCTACAGCAAAGAAGTGGCTAGACAGGGGATTACTATCAATGCGATTGCGCCAGGAGCGATTGAAACTCCGATGAACGGATTTTTAGACACAGACGAAACCAATGAATTGATGGATGCGATTCCAGCAGGGAGGCTTGGTGTTCCTTCGGACATTGCATTTTGGGTATCCCATTTGTTGAAAAAGGAATCTGATTACATGACTGGACAGACACTCACAGTCAGCGGAGGATGGCTCGATTAGAAATAGGGGATTCGCTATACTGAAAAAGGGGTGTGTGGTATACTTTTTTGTAGAGAGTGATTCTTATAGAACGTGGATAGGCAGGTGTACAAAATGAGTGAAATTGGCGAAAAACTAAAAGAAGCACGAACAGAAAAAGGCTATACATTAGATGACCTTCAGCAAATTACCAAGATACAAAAAAGATATTTGTTGGCGATTGAAGAAGGCAACTTGGAGATATTGCCTGGAAATTTTTATGCACGCGCATTTATCAAACAATATGCAGACACAGTAGGATTGAACGGCGACCAATTGCTTGCTGAATATACAGACTTTATTCCCGCTTCCCAAGACAAAACCCATACAGAGCAAGTGGTAACTGCAAAACAAACGCGGGTAGGGAGCAAGCAAGAATCAATTATGGATACCATCCAAGAATATTTGCCGACAATTTTAGTTGTCGTTCTTGTGGTTGTGATCTCAGGTGCCATCTATTTTGCGATGACGCAAAAGAACAACGAAGGTGGAACTATGATTCAAACAAACCAAGATACGTCTGAAATCGTCGTAACATCTGAACAAGCACAAGACGACAGTGCAAATGCATCGTCAGAAGATACAACCGAAGAAGAAAATGAAGAAGAAGTTGAATCCACACAAAGCATCGACCTTGTGTCCTCTACAGGGGCAAACACGACGTATGCAGTGACAGGCTCTGCAGACGAAGAACACACGTTGACACTCGGTGCAGTCGATGGAGACACATGGGTGAGTGTAACGGCTGATGGCGTTGGCATAAATCAAGGTTTAATCCAAAGTGGCAATGAGATGGAAGCAGTCTTGCCTGCAAACACGCAATCGGTTGTTTTAGTAATTGGTAACTCTACAGTCACAACCATTGAGTTGGATGGCACAGAAATAGCTTACGCAGAAGAAGCCAAAGACATCATCCGTCAGGAAATTACATTTAACTTTACACAAGCATCCGAATAAAAATAAGCGAAGAAAAAGAGTGGCTCAACTGTTTTTTATATACAGAAGAGTCTGTCTTT
>CAYZZA010000032.1:0-14067 GCA_964482685.1 uncultured Carnobacteriaceae bacterium | reverse complement strand
ATTTGAAAAAGAATTCAAAAGCGTGCCCCTTCATTGTGATGCTTTATACACCAAAATGAGGAGGCACGCTTTCATCTTTATATGCATAACAATGAATCAATCAAGAGCTTCTTCCAACAATAAGTGAGAAAAGAAAAACTACAATCATAGCTCCCACAATAGCTGGAATAATGGCAAATCCACCAATCACTGGTCCGACATCTTTAAGGAAAAAAGACGCAACCCACGATCCTAAGAAACCAGCTACGATGTTTCCAATTACTCCACCTGGTACGTCTTTTCCAACAATCATTCCAGCAACCGCTCCAATAAGTCCACCAACAATTAATGACCATAATAAACCAAACATAGTAAAGTTCACCTCTTTTCTTTACTTACACATTTAGTATACGACTTGCCTATAAAATGTTCAAATTATATGCATACATACACAAGTATAAGCGTCCAAAGAGTTCAGAGGTATATTTTTACTCAGAGGATTTGTTTGTGGTCATCAAAAGAAGTTGTTCACGTAAACTGTTTTCCATCTGAGACAATTGTTTTTCAGCTTCTTTTCGTTTGATGCGCCCTTGTTGTTGGATAGCTAATGTTTCTTGAAGAGTTTCAACTAAATCTGTTTGAGTTTGTTCGAGAGTTTCGATGTCTATCACTCCACGTTCATTTTCTTTTGCTGTTTCAATCGTGGACTGTTTCAACATTTTTGAATTCTTTTGCATCAATTCGTTGGTTGTTTCAGAGACCTGTCTTTGTGCTGTAATAGCTTGTTTTTGACGCAACAAGGTTAGAGCAATGACAATTTGATTTTTCCACAAAGGAATTGCTGTATTGATTGATGTTTGTATTTTTTCTGATAATGCTTGGTTTGTATTTTGAATCAAACGAATTTGTGGAGCTTGCTGAATGGTCATTTGGCGTGCGAGTTTTAAATCATGAGTTCTTTTTTCTAGGCGATCTAAAAATTGATTGAGGTCATTGACACGCTGTGTATCCATTTGATTTGTGCTAGATTCAGCAACCTTTACAGCTTCAGGGATGGTTGTACGAAGTAACTCTTCAATTTTAAGTTCACCTGCAGCGATGTATAAGTTTAAAGCATCAAAATAGTCAACATTTTTTTGGTACAATTGTTCCAACACGTGATTATCTTTTAATAAATCATTTTTTTCTTTATCCAATTTTACAGCAATTTTATCTACTTGTGCGCCTATTTTTTGATATTTGGCTGTAATTTCATAAATGGAACGATTAATCTTCCCAAATAATTTCTGAAATACATTCCGATCAGGAGCAATTAAATCATCTGGATTCGCTTCTTTTAACTTGTACATTAAATCGTTTAAAGTGACTCCAATCGTGCCGGTCTCTTGAGACTGGACATGATTCAACATGGAGTGTGAAAATTCTCCTAGCTTTTGTTGCGCAGCAGCTCCATATTCAAGAATAGAGTCTGTATCCTCAGTGTTGATTTGTGCGGCTAGTTCGTACGCTTGTCTTTGTCTTTCTTTAGAAAGAGAATCGATTAATTTAGGGCTTTCATTCATTGCAATAGAGGATGAGCTTTGCTCTTCCCCAAGAGAGTCCAATGAGGGAAAGTCAAGAGAGGAAGTTAGTAAATCTTCTAACTCGTTGTTTACATTTTTTTCGTTTTCTTCCGTTAGAATCGGTTTTTGAGAATCATTCATGCGTAAAAGCCTCCTTGTGTATTAATACCTATCTTGTTCGATAGATGTGGTGAATTCATTATCACGTTCAATAGTCCGTTTTGCAAGTTCTACCTCAATTTCCATATCATCAAGATCGTCTGATTTAAACGCTACATAATCTTCAATAATTAATTGACTTAATTCATCAATAGTTTCTGCACTTTTTTCTAGAATATCATAAGTTGATTTGCTTTTGGCCTTATGCTGATCAATCTCAATGTATTTGCTAGTCAGCTCCATAAGTGAAGGAAGATGAACATATAAAAATTGATCTACTTCATGTAGTCGATCAGGGGCTTGAGTAATTTCTTTGAAAAGTGCTTTTGCAATTCGTACGACATTGTGTCTATGTTCAATAGCTTTTAATTTAGCAACGGCTGAAAAGTTTTTTTCAGTTTCTATAATTTGGAACTGTGCCGTTTGCATGGTTTCTCTAAAAAAGACTATTTCTTCTTTTTGTAATCCTTTCGAACGATAAAAAGTTTCTTTGTCTGCCGTGAGCGGGCTAAGACGAGGTTTCTTCATCTTCTTTTCGAGCGATTGCTCTCTTTGGGTGTAGAATAAAAATCCCCCCACCATGAATGTAATGAAAACCGAAATCCAAAAATCAATATTTACGAGTAAGAGAAAGAAGAACAATCCTATTATTATGATGCTTGATACTGAAAACAAAACAATATCTTTGGCGTCGTCTATATAGCGTTTCATGCTTATCCACTCCATTTTTTAATTTTAATTAACTTAAATAAGAATACGGACATAGTTGTGTCTACCCTCATTTATTTTAACACAAAAAGATAAGAAGGAAGAATGGGACTAAAGATGGAAGTTTTAAAATACGCATGCATCCGAACGCAAAAAAAGGTATGATACAAGAAAGGGCATCCTTTAAAAAGATATTCTGTGTTGGGGACAAGCGACAAAAAGTTTGTGTGGAATTATTAGTTTAAAGCGTGTGATAAAAGGAATGAGCAAGATGGTTGAAAATAAGCAAACACGAAAAGAGCGCAAAAAAGAAAAAAGACAGGCAATACGCGCTAGAAAAAAGAGAGAGCGAGCTAGAAACAAAGCAGAAAGAAAATATGAAAAAAAGTTGTCTAAAGAAGGAAGAACAAGCAAGAGCAGACAAATTGAACAAGACCGCTACAGGCAAGTAGATAAAAGATTGAATAGAGCAATAGGCGTTGTATTTACGCTATTGATTCTTGTTTTGGTTCTTGTGTTTTTCTTTTGAAGAATAGAATAAATGAAAAAGAAGGAGACTGTATGGATAAGGTAGGTATCATTGCAGCAATGGAGCAAGAAATAAATGTGCTTCAAGAATTAATAGTGGATATACAAAAGACAGAAATTGCAGGGATGTTGTTTATTGAAGGGACATTACTAGAAAAACCAGTTGTTTTAGTTAAATCTGGTATTGGAAAAGTTAATGCGTCTATCGCAACTGTTTGTTTGATCCAACAATTTGGATGTGAAGCCATTATCAACACGGGATCTGGTGGGGGAATAGCCAGAGGGTTGCATATTGGAGATGTGGTTTTATCTACCGAGATGAGCTATTTTGATGTAGATGTCACAGTATTTGGGTATGAGATAGGACAAGTTCCCGGTATGCCTGCTACTTATTCTTCGTCTGAGTTTCTTCGAAAAGCCACTAGGTTAGCTGCTGAAAGTATTGGTTTACAAGTAAAAGAAGGTATCATTGTCTCAGGCGATAGTTTTGTTTCGGGAGGGCAACAACTAAAAGATATACAAGCCAATTTTCCAGATGTCTTTGTTGTTGAAATGGAAGGGGCTGCAGTGGCTCAAACGTGTTCTAGATTTGACGTACCATTTTTAATTATTCGAGCTGTTTCAGATACGGCAGATGGAGATGCTGTGGAATCGTTTGACACTTTTATAATAGAAGCAGGCAAGAAATCGGCTGAAATGGTTTTAAAGTTGCTAGGTTCTCTAACCTCTTAAGCGTAAAATACTGGAGCAATGCGTTTTCTTTTACTTTATCCATAGTTTCACATAGACTGAAGGTATAAAGTATAAGAAAGCGGAGGGCGATTACATGATGAAAGAACTCTTTACTTTTCCAGCAGAAGAACTAAAAAATACAAAAGAAAAAGCTGTTGTGACTCTCACAATGGACATTGAAGAAGCTCCATTTGATGATGAAAAAGACAAAATTCAATTTGATAATTTAATCAAAGAAGCGAAAGAACGTGTGATTCATGACGTCGGCGAAGATGTTTGGAATGAAATCTACGCACAAGTTTCTGACTTAAATGCTCAAACTGATTTTTGGCGAAAGAGAAATGGTGGGATTGTTTTTTACATTACTCCTAGCGCATGTTACTATTACATGCTTTCTGAAGGAATTGGAAAATCTGTGTTCGTATCAAAACAGCCCAATATCCTTCCATTAGTAAGAGATTTTCAATTCAACAAACACTACCATGTATTAGTTTTGACGAATGAAGATTTTAAATTATTTAATGGAAAACAATTTACAATTGATGAGATAGAGTTGCCAGAAGACGCGCCAAATACCTTAGAAAAGGCATTAGGCACAGTTAAAACTGGTGGAGAACTAAACGTTGGAAGCTATGGGGGTGCCGGAGGTGGTACTGGCATGTTCCATGGCCATAATGAAACAAGGAAAGAAAAAGAAATTGATCAAACAAACTACTTTAGAATTGTGGATGAATATGTATACGAACACTATTCAAAAGACATGCAATTACCGGTCGTTTTGTTTACTTTATTAGAAAACGAAGCTATTTTCAGAAAAATATCATCCAATCAATTCCTTTCAGATGTTGCGATTAAAAAGTCGCCTGCACAATTGAGCAATCTAGAAATTCAAAAAGAAACAATAAAGGCCATTAAAACATTGACCGAACAAAGGCTAACTAAGTTAGTTACAAAATTCAACGAGACAGTACCTGCATTAAGACTTGAATCACAATACGATGATTTGGCTCAAGCAAGTTTAGAAGGTAGAATAGATTATTTACTTATTGAAGAAGGCACAGTTGTAAAAGGAATCATTAATGAGGACGGACAATATGAATCGAATCCTAGAAATGATTACCTCAATCAATTAGCTTGGAATGTTCTCAATACCCATGGAGAAGTATACGTACTAAATCGTAGCGAAATGCCATCTTCAGAAAAAATTATGGCAGGTCTCCGTTATTAATTCGTGTTTAAAATTCGCTTTATCTAAAAATAAGCATAAAAAAGAGCTTGGGTTTATCCCAAACTCTTTTTTTGTATTCAATTTATCTGTTGTAGAACTCAACGATATATGATTCTTCAACTTCAGCAGGCAATTCTTCACGAATAGGTAGACGTGTAAGCGTACCTTCCATTTTAGATTCATCAAATGTTAGGAATTCTGGACGGCTGTGTAGTGCTGCAGCTGCTTCCTTAATTACTTGAACATCTTTTGACTTTTCGCGAACTGAGATGACTTGTCCAACAGACACACTGTATGAAGGAATGTTTACGCGGTTTCCATCAACTAAGATGTGGCCGTGGTTGACCAATTGTCTTGCTTGACGACGTGTTGATGCAAAGCCAAGACGGTATACTAAGTTGTCCAATCTTTGTTCAAGAAGGATCATGAAGTTATCACCGTGTTTACCTTCAGAAATTTTGCCAGCTTTAGTAAATAGGTTGAAGAACTGACGTTCATTCATTCCATAAAGCAGACGTAGTTTTTGTTTCTCTCTTAATTGTAATCCGTATTCTGTCAATTTAATTCGGCTGTTTGGTCCATGTTGACCTGGTGGGTACGGACGACGCTCAAGTTCTTTCCCTGTACCCAATAATGAAATCCCTAGTCGACGGGATTGTTTCCATGCTGGTCCTGTATAACGTGACATAGTTTATTCCTCCAATAATTTTTATGGAGTAAAATAAGAGTAGAAGTTCAGGATTGTGTATAGTATGACTTTCAATCTTCACCGATGCAGCCGCTGGTTACACAATTGCGCAATCTACAGAGCAACGTATTGCACTGTAGGCATCATACTAGGGACACGGACCCCACTTCATCGCTGCATTATTTTACACTCTAACAACTATAACTTTTCTAGCGATAAAAGTCAACTTCTTTTAGCGACTGTTCGAATACAGCCATCAATGAATCTCGAAATGATTCTAATAAGATTTGATCGTCTTTTGTAAATCGATTTAAAATGGGTGCGTCAATGTCTAAAACACCATAGATTCCCTTTTCGTTAACTAGGGGGACAACAATTTCAGAACGGCTTTCAGCATCACATACGATATGCCCCTTGAATGCCGTAACGTCAGGAACAAGGAGACTAGTTCTTTGCTTAAATGAGGTTCCACAGACACCTTTCCCAATGTCGATACGAAGACATGCAGGCTTTCCTTGGAAAGGTCCTAAGACCAACTGGTTAGAATCTTTTTCATATAGATAAAATCCAGCCCAGTTGATTTGCGTAAAATGTTGGAATAAAAGGGCTGAAGCATTGCTTAAATTCGCTATTACATTCGGTTCTCCTTCAACTAAAGCTTCTAGCTGACGTATAAGAACAGGGTGATTTTGCTTGTTGATCATGTGTACACTCCTTTATTTCACATAGTAAAAAAATTAGTAAAAATCGCTTCTAGTATAACATATGAGCGCTATGTTTGTTATACTGATGATATGTATATATAATGAGTGCGGATCGCTAAAGAGAAAAAGAGAAAATGAATTGAAATAAAGGTGTGTGCAGATAGGCTGTGCACGTTTGGAGGTATAGCATATGCGTATTGAACTTGTAGGCGTTATTATTATCAGTGTGTTGTTATTGGCTTATTTAGGCGCTGAAATGTTAAAAAAGAAGCATTACACAATGATTGATGAAATCAAAGCACGAAAACAGCCTTTGTTGACCCATCACATTCCTGATGAATTTGAACAGACGAAAGAAATAAAGTTAGCGGGACTATCAAAAGACACGTATGAAACGTTGTTTAAAAGATGGCAAGAAATAGAGGCAAACGATTTTCCAACTATGGAACGCTTGCTGGCACAGGCAGAAGAAGATACAAGTAAATACCGTTTTTCACAAGCAACAGAAAATGAAACAATGGTGCGAAATATGTTAGAAAAAACAGAAGTTGAAATAGAAGAGATTGCGCATTCGTTGAGTGAGTTGATGGAAAATCAAGAAAAAAACCGTGAAAAAAGCACAAAAGTAGAAGAAGAATACCAAGAATTAAGAAACAAACTCCTTACGCATAGTTTTACATACGGTTCTGCTCTGGAAGCATTGGAAATGCAAGTATCAGATATGGAACAAGATTTCACTGAATTCCAAAAAGCAACAGAAGACCATGACTACGTAGGAGCCCAGTCTATTTTAGATCGAATAAATGAAAAGACAAACAGACTTAGAGAAGAAACAGAGCGTGTCCCTGCTTTATTTGATTTAATTGAAGAAGAAATCATTCCGCAATTAAAGGAACTAGAAGAAACGAGCACCACAATGGTAGATTCTGGACATGATTTCCCAAATGGTTTTATCTTAGAAGAAATAAAGCAATTGAAAAAAGATACGGACCAAACTGTAGAGTTAATTAGTCAACTCCATACTACCCAGGCCCAAAGTCAACTAACGAATGTTTCCAATCAAATTGAAAAGTTGTATACAAGTATGGAAGAAGAGTTTCAGGCGAAAAAATTTGTGAGTGAGTCTACGGAAGAAATTAAAAGTGCTTTTGACTATTTATTCGAAAAGAACAGGCGAATACGAATTGAAACAGATCGGTTGAATCAAAGTTATGTACTGACAAAAGAAGAAAAACGTAGAGGCGAAGAGTACCATGAGTTTTTAGACAAATTAAAGACTAAATTTGACTTCGTTTCAGAAGAACTAACCGCAGATGCGACTATTTATTCCAATGTACAACAGAATTATCGAGAGATTATGAGCGACTTGGAATCTTTGTATTCAGACCAAGATACTCTTCAAAAAGAGTTAAATTCCCTCAAAACTAGGGAAGAAGTTGCAGAACAAGATATACTGGCCTGTAACAATCAATTAAATTTGATACGCAGACATCTTGAAATGCAAAGTTTGCCTGGTTTGCCCGATAATTTTGTCGAACTTTATTTTCAAACAACTGAACGAATGAGTAAAATAGAAAATGAAATGAATAAAAACAAAATAGACATACACCAAATTGAAGACATGCTCTTGTTAGCAAAAGAAGATGTTTCACAAGTAAAAGAGGAAGCAGAAGAAATACTAACCCAAGTAGCTTTAATCGAACAGAGCATTCAGCATTTAAATCGTTATAGAAAAGAATATCCTTCTATTTCAGACGTTATAAATGAGAGCAAAGCGATGTTTCATGACAGATATGATTACGAAACTTCTTTACGCTTAGTTTCTGAGAAATTAGATGAGATTGAATCCGGGACATCCACACGGATACAAAAGCAACACCAAAAGGAAAAAGAAGAAAACCAATAAAGCTTGTCAAATTGGAGTTTTTAGAGTAAAAAAATAAAAAAAGTTTTATGCACAAACGATGACGAGTTAACGTAGTCATTGAAATAGAACTTCTCTTTTCTCCATTTGCTTGTAAAAAATGGTATAATTGCTAAAATAGAATAGATTAAAGACACGAGTTAATTAAATATCTGTAAACGCTAAGAACAAGAAGAGTACGTAGGGTATGATGTCACAGAGATGGAGAATGGCTGAGAACTCCACATCAGTATCTACGGAAAGTAGCTTGGGAGCGGTTAAACTGAAAAAAGTAGGTTTTTCTGGCATAAGGGCCATTATTCCTTTAAATGAGTGGTTTGGGTAACAAACAATTTAGGTGGCACCACGGGTCTTTGTACTCGTCCTATTAATTAGGATGAGTGCTTTTTTTTATGGAAAAAATAAAAATAGAAGATAAAGAGGAGTAGAAGAAATGAACGAACAAAAGACGATGTCTACAAAGTATCAACCAAACGAAGTGGAAGCGGGGCGTTATGAAAAATGGCTTGAACAAAAAGTGTTTGAGCCCATTCACAATGACACAGGAAAAATCTATTCTATCGTTATTCCACCGCCTAACGTAACAGGGAAACTTCATTTAGGACATGCATGGGATACCGCCTTACAAGATATCATTATTCGACAAAAACGAATGCAGGGATACGATGCTGTGTGGATACCAGGAATGGACCATGCAGGAATTGCGACGCAAGCAAAAGTAGAGGAAAAACTAGCTGAACAAGGCCAAACCCGCTATGACCTAGGTAGAGAGAAGTTTATAGACACTGCGTGGGATTGGAAAGAAGAGTACGCTGCAGTGATTCGAGAACAATGGGCTAAAATGGGGCTATCACTTGATTATTCACGTGAACGATTCACATTAGACAAAGGGCTAAGCGAAGCGGTTCAAAAAGTGTTTGTCTCTCTTTATGAAAAAGGCTTGATCTACAGAGGCGAGTACATTATCAACTGGGATTCAAAAGCAAAAACGGCTTTATCAGATATTGAAGTAGACCATAAAGATGTGGAAGGTGCTTTTTATCACTTAAAATATCCGTTAAGTGATGGTTCTGGCGCAGTAGAACTTGCGACAACAAGACCTGAAACAATGTTAGGGGATACTGCCATCGCTGTCCATCCTGATGATGAGCGCTACACCCACTTGATTGGAAAGAAAGTCCTTTTGCCTATAGCCAATCGTGAAATTCCGATTATCGCAGACACATATGTGGAACAAGATTTTGGGACAGGGGTTGTGAAAATCACCCCTGCGCATGACCCAAATGACTTCGAAGTAGGAAATAGACACAATCTTCCACGTTTAAATGTAATGAATGCTGATGGAACGATGAACGAACAAGCCGGTAAATATGCTGGATTAGATCGGTTTGAAGCAAGAAAACAGTTGGTTCAAGATCTTGAATCAGAAGGATATTTAATTCGAATTGAAAACATTGTACACAGTGTCGGCCATTCAGAACGGACAGGAGTCGTTGTTGAACCGAGATTGTCAACACAATGGTTTGTTAAGATGCAGCCACTTGCGGAACAAGCGATTCGGAATCAAGAAACAGAAAACAAAGTGAACTTTGTGCCTGAACGTTTTGAGAGAACCTATCTCACTTGGATGGACAATGTCCATGACTGGGTTATTTCTAGACAATTGTGGTGGGGACACCAAATTCCAGCTTGGTACCACAAGCAAACAGGAGAAATATATGTAGGTGTGGAAGCGCCAAAAGACAGTGAAAACTGGGAACAAGATCCAGATGTATTGGATACATGGTTTTCTTCAGCTTTATGGCCTTTTAGCACAATGGGATGGCCGGATACTGAATCGGAAGATTACAAACGCTATTTTCCAACAAGCACTCTTGTGACAGGATACGACATCATCTTCTTTTGGGTCAGCCGAATGATTTTCCAAAGTCTTGAATTTACTGGAGAGAGACCCTTTGAAAACGTCTTGATTCATGGGTTAATCCGAGATGAAGATGGACGAAAAATGAGCAAATCGTTAGGCAACGGAATTGATCCAATGGATGTCATTGATCAGTATGGTGCCGACGCTCTTAGATGGTTCTTATCCAATGGATCGGCTCCTGGTCAAGATGTACGCTTTAGTTATGAAAAAATGGATGCTTCGTGGAACTTTATTAATAAGATATGGAACGCCAGTCGCTATGTGTTAATGAATGTCGAAGGATTTGACAACAGCCACTCTATTGCTGCTGGAAATAAAAGCATCGTAGACAAATGGATTTTAGCTCGTTTAAATGAAACCATTAAACATGTAACAGCGTTATTTGAAAAGTTCGAATTTGGGGAAGCAGGCCGCCAATTGTATCACTTTATTTGGAATGATTATTGTGATTGGTACATTGAAATGAGTAAAGAAACCTTGATGCAAGGGACACAGGAACAAAAAGAAACAACAAAATCTGTTTTGATTACTGTTCTCGATCAAGTATTGAAATTGCTACACCCAATTATGCCTTTTGTTACTGAAGAAATTTGGTCGTATCTGCCACACGAAGGAGATACTCTGGTCAATGCACCATACCCAGAAGAACAAGTTGCTTGGGAAGACAAAGAAGCGGTTGAGAACGTAGAAGTATTAATCGAGTTGATACGTACTGTTCGCAATATTCGAGCTGAAGTAAATCGACCTTTGTCTAAAAAGATTGACTTGTTTATCAAACCGCACCACGAACGCGTAGAAACATTTTTAGTCGAAAACCGTCGCTTTATCGACCGGTTTTGTAACCCAGATACATTAGTCATCCAAAGAGAGTTGACGCCTCCTGAAGAGTCAAAATCAGCCGTGATTACAGGAGTAGAGTTATACTTGCCGCTTTCTGGTTTAGTGGATATCGAAGAAGAAATCATCCGATTGGAAGCTGAATTAGTCAAATGGACACAAGAAGTCAAACGAGTACAAGGGAAATTAAACAATAAAAAATTTGTTGAAAACGCACCAGACGCAATCGTTGCGGCAGAACGTAAAAAAGAAGCGGAATATTTAGAAAAACAAAAAATTGTCACAGAACAGTTAAATAAGATTAAAAAAATGTAATCAACTAAAAGGGGATGCGTATGCAAGGGTTAAAAACAGTGATCTTTGATATGGACGGACTAATGTTTAACACCGAAACGCTCTATTATAGAGCCAATCAAGCTGCTGCGGATGAGATGGGTCTTCCTTTTAGCTGGGACTATTTCGAACGATTTGTGGGTTCTTCTGAGCAAGCCTTGTACACTAGTTTGACGGAAACTTTTTCTTCTGATAAAAAAGCACGTCATTTTATTTTGCGCAGTGCAGAAATTGCGTTGGATTTGATGCAAGAAGAAGAGATAGAAAAAAAACCTGGATTAGATCCTTTGCTTTCTTATTTAAAAGAAAGAAACTTGAATTTAATGATAGGTTCAAATTCTCAGCGCAAGGTGATTGATTTGTTATTAAATAAAAGTAACGTAGCACATTACTTCAATGATTATGTGGGTGTTGATGACGTTGCGCGCGGAAAGCCGTCACCTGATATTTATTTAAAAGCACTACAACAAGCAAAAGTTAAAGGGCAAGAAGCTTTGGTTCTTGAAGATTCTGTGCATGGGGTTCGAGCAGCTTATGAAGCGAATATTCCTGTCATTATGGTTCCAGATTTAGAACAACCAACGGAAGAGGCAAAAAGAATCGCCTTAAATATATATACTGATTTAAATGATGTTCACAACTATTTGAAAAGTAAGAAGATATAAAAAAAGAAACCTTCTATTTGCGTACTTTACTGTAACGCAAATAGGAGGTTTTTTTATTGTCCAATCAGATCAATCTTTTGCAAGAAGTACCTATAAATAGTCGTCCACGAGAACGATTAGTGCATTATGGAGAAAAAGCGTTAGCAGATCATGAATTGATTGCTATTTTACTGAGAACAGGAACAAAAAGCCAAGATGTAATGAGTGTCTCAATGAATTTATTGCGTACGTTTGAAGATTTATTTTATTTGAAACATGTAACGCTCGAAGAATTTATGACGATACCTGGGATTGGTCAAACGAAAGCTATTGAATTAAAAGCGGCAATTGAATTGGGGACGCGGATATCTAAAGCCTCACAGATCAAAACAGGGCAAATTACATCAAGTAAGCACGTAGGAGAACTTTTAATGGAAGAGATGAGGGGCATGCAACAAGAGATTGTAGTGGCTTTGTATCTCAATACTAAAAATGAAATCATTAAAAAAGAAGAAGTCTTTAAAGGCAGCTTAAACAGCAGTGTGGCGCATCCAAGAGAGATTTTCAAGGGAGCTGTAAGGTATTCTGCGGCTAGGCTAATTGTCGGACATAACCATCCCTCTGGAAATCCAGAGCCATCAGATGCCGATATTCAATTCACTAAGCGACTCGCAGAATGTGGGGAACTCATGGGAATTGATCTTCTAGATCACATAATTGCGGGCGAAAACTCGTATATTAGTTTGAAAGAATGGGGGGTGTTTTAAAATAAATACGTTTTAAGAGAATGAGTCTTGTTATTAATAAAGAAGCATGCTATACTATGGTTAACATGTTGTAGAGGTAAAGAAAAGATATGTGAAAACAGTCCGATTCGTACCAATTTACAAAATGTGAAATAAGATGTGCTAAGGCACGAGGAGGAATTTTTAATATGGAACAAGGTACAGTTAAATGGTTTAACGCAGAAAAAGGTTTTGGATTTATCGAACGCGAAGGTGCAGACGACGTATTCGTACACTTCTCAGCTATTCAAGAAGATGGATTCAAATCCCTTGAAGAAGGACAAGAAGTAAACTTCGAAATCGAAGAAGGCAGCCGTGGACCACAAGCTGCAAACGTTACTAAAGCTTAATCAACTAAATTAAACTTTAAAAACCTTTAGAAGGCTGAGATAGCACTGATGAAAATCAGACGCTATTTCAGCCTTTTTTGTTCATTGATGATGTCACTTTGGTTACAAATGCAAAAAAGAGAGTGTCTCTCTCTTTTTTCATGTACAATAAAGGAAGAAATTGTTTGGGAAGATCTGAGAGGGTGAGAATGTTTGTTTAATATTGGAAAAAAGAATTTAGGTATTGACTTAGGCACTGCAAACACAAACGTGTATCTAGAAGGCAAAGGCATTATATTAGGAGAACCTTCTGTCATCGCAAAAGATATTAATACAGATGAAGTGGTCGCCGTGGGAGAAGAAGCCAAAAACATGATTGGGCGTACACCGGGTTCTATTGTAGCCATTCGTCCCATGAAAGATGGCGTTATCGCAAACTTTGACACGACATCCATAATGATGAAATATTTTATTGAAAAAGCTGTAGGAAAAACAATGTCCAAACCAACAGTGCTTATTTGTGTACCTGGAGGCGGGACAGAAGTAGAAAAAAGAGCAGTTATTGACGCCACGCGTATGGCTGGTGCAAAAGAGGCGTTCTTGATTGAAGAACCATTTGCTGCAGCAATCGGAGCAGGACTTCCTGTTATGGACCCTACCGGAAGTATGGTTGTTGATATCGGAGGCGGGACAACAGATGCTGCCACTATTTCATTGGGCGGAATTGTCAGTAGTCGTACTATTAAAATGGGTGGAGACCGAATGGATGAATCAATCATTCAATACATTCGAAAAAAATACAACCTATTGATTGGTGAACGAACAGCTGAACAGGTAAAAATAACTTTAGGGTGTGCTTCTGTAGACTATGCAGCGCAATATGGAGAAACGGAAATACGCGGTCGTGATTTGATGACTGGTTTGCCTAAGACGATTGTCATTAGCGCAGTAGATGTTGCAAAAGCGATTAAAGAAGTCGTAGACGGCATTGTAACTGCAGTAA
>CAYZZA010000031.1:5621-14116 GCA_964482685.1 uncultured Carnobacteriaceae bacterium | reverse complement strand
CAAAGAAAAAGAGTGACTCAGCCGTTTTTATACACAGAAGAGTCTGTCTTTTTGTTGAGTCCATTGAGGGAGAATAAAGCGTGAACTTACCAAATAAATTAACTGTATTGCGCGTCGCGATGATACCGGTATTTGTACTTGTGTTGTTGTTTCCAAATCCACTGGGAACGGTGACAACCCTTGGGATGACACTGCCGGTTGCCAACATTCTTGCGGCAAGTATTTTTGCGGTAGCAAGTTTTACAGACTGGCTAGATGGATACATTGCGCGTGCACAAGGATTGGTCACAAACTTTGGGAAATTTGCAGATCCATTGGCAGATAAAATGCTTGTGATGACTGCTTTTATTATGTTAGTAGAATTAGATTTAGCCCCGGCATGGGTTGTAGCGGTCATTATTTGTAGAGAACTAGCGGTTACTGGACTGCGGTTGCTTCTTGTCGAACAAGGAGGAACTGTCTTGGCAGCAGCGCTTCCAGGAAAAATAAAGACTGCCACTCAGATGCTTTCTATTATCTTTTTGTTGCTCCATAATTATCCGTTCCATATGCTTGGTCTACCCGTAGATCAACTTATGTTGTACACATGTCTCTTTTTTACTATCTATTCAGGAGCCGATTATTTCATTCAGAATAAGCAAGTTTTTGTAGACGTAGATTAAAAAGGGCACAACAACAAAAAAACAGCAAAGAATGATAGAATAAAAAATTAAAATGTAGAGAAAAAGCGAGATGAAAAAGAACAACACACGAGAAAAGACTGGTGTGTTGTTCTTTTTTTTATATATAGACTACTTGGTTCTGAGTGCTGGCAGGCGTCAGGGCATACTGGTCGTGGTACACTATTTTAAACACACCAGAAGACAAAAATGCGTATCTTTAAAAGGGGGGCAGTCCATGAGTATAGGGATTGTATCTATTGGCACAAACCACACAAATCTAGAGACACTAGAGGCAGTACACCTGTTTTGTGCACAAGCCTGTAGAAAAAAAGGCAACATGGTGAGAGCCCAGTTTTTATGTACGAAAGAAGGAAGCGATTGTCAAGAAGTGATCCGGTCTTTCATTGATGACAAGTTGGAACTTGTGATTCTTGGCTGGGGAACACCGACTGAGCATAGACAAAGACAAACGATTTTAGAGCAGCTCTTGAACCTCTCGTTTTCTTCGCAAAAAGATTATCCAGAAACGAAAGTCGGCCTGTCTTTTGCGGCAAAGGTAGCGAGTCAAGCAGAGAAAAAAGTGGTGTACGTACCTTTGGACGATACGAGCAGTCTTGCTGATACGAAGACACAAATCGCAGAGTTGATGAGCCGACTAATGGATAGAAAAAACTCATACACAAGTGAGCATGTTCACTACTATTTTGGACTACGCACAAAAGACCTTGAGCCGCTCAAACAAGAGCTACACCAGCAGTATCCGACCTTGTACGTCCAGGCGTGTGAAGAAGACGGGCACGTCATTCTACGCTTAGAGGCTACTGGATTTGTTCATATGGATAAGCAAATACAAGCAACTTGTCGGACATATTCGTCCACACATTATCCATATGAGTACGTGGGCGACGCGCCTTTATCCAAGAAAGTACTTGAATTGCTACGGGCACGCAAGTATACGGTGACTGCGGCTGAAAGTTTAACTGGCGGAGCCGTGATGAGCTATTTATCCAAAGAAGCTGGAGCAAGTGCGGTGTTTGAAGGGGGAATAGTTTCTTATAGTGCACGAGTAAAAAATGAAGACCTTCATGTACGTAAAGAAACTATAGAGGAGTTTGGTGTAGTGAGTGCGGCTTGCGCCAAAGAAATGGCCGAACACGTCCGGACCCTTTTTCGAGCAGATATCAGTGTCGCGTTGACAGGTGTGGCAGGACCGGATCCGCTAGAAGGACATCCAGCAGGAGTTGTGTGGATTGCTGTTGCTAAAAAAGGTGCCCCTACATGGACACACAAATTTTTATTTCCGTTTAATCGAGAAAAAAACCGTGAGTACGCTGTCTTAACGGCTACAAATATGGTTCGCCTCCGATTAGAGGGAGTAGACCTCCCAAAAGATGTTCGCTTCAGAGAAGAATAACAGGCGAATGTATGTTCGTTCAATGCTTGCTATTCGGTCCGTTTACAAGTAAAATAAGGATGTTGAAGTAAGAAAGATGCTTAAAAGAGAGTAAACTCTAGGAGGAACATGAATGTCAGATGAGCGTAAAAAAGCACTAGAAGTAGCCTTAAAGAAAATTGAGAAAAATTATGGAAAGGGGTCCATCATGAAGATGGGCGAAAAAGTAGACACACAAATTAACACCGTTCCAAGTGGATCTCTAGCGCTAGACGTTGCTCTAGGAGTCGGGGGATACCCACGTGGCCGGATTATTGAAATATATGGACCGGAAAGTTCGGGTAAGACCACCGTTGCGTTGCATGCCATTGCGTCTGTGCAAGCACATGGGGGAGTGGCAGCGTTTATTGACGCAGAACATGCGCTTGACCCTAAATATGCGACAGCTCTAGGAGTCGATATTGATGAGTTGCTGTTATCTCAACCGGACACAGGAGAACAAGCGTTAGAAATTGCGGACGCTCTTGTGTCGAGTGGCGCCATTGATATTGTGGTTATTGACTCTGTTGCAGCATTAGTGCCGCGAGCAGAGATTGAAGGCGAAATGGGAGATTCTCATATGGGTCTTCAAGCGCGTCTCATGTCGCAAGCTTTGAGAAAGTTGTCCGGTTCGATTAATAAAACCAAAACGATTGCACTATTTATTAACCAAATCCGTGAGAAAATTGGGGTAATGTTTGGAAATCCTGAAACAACCCCAGGAGGACGTGCGTTGAAGTTTTATTCCACTGTTCGTCTGGAAGTCAGACGTGCAGAAGCCATTAAACAAGGAACCGATATTATGGGGAACCGCACCAAAATAAAAATTGTTAAAAACAAAGTAGCTCCTCCTTTTCGTGTAGCGGAAGTGGATATCATGTACGGTGAAGGAATCTCGCAAGTAGGCGAACTAGTTGACATGGCGTCTGAAAAAGACATTATTGACAAAGCGGGTGCGTGGTACTCTTACGGAGAAGAACGGATTGGGCAAGGACGTGAAAATGCTAAGCAGTATTTTAGAGACCATCCCGCACTACGAGAAGAGATTGAGAAAAAAGTACGGACTGAATATGGCATTGGCGATCCATTAGATGAAAAAGAAGACGAAAAGAAGAAGACCGATAAAAATACGGATGCTGAAAAAGCAAAAACAGAAAAATAAAAAAAGATTAGCATGGTAAAACCTATTTAACTCCCACTTCTTTCAAAAGAAGTGGGAGTTTTCTTTTTGTAGCGGTTGACATACGTTCTGTATACATTTAATATTGAATATACTGCGAGGTTTATCTGAGCAGCATGTAGCTTGATTTACTTTTAATGATTGATTAAAAAATAGAATACCGATACGGAGGTGAAATGAATGGGTTTAGTAGAAATTGCCTTCGCTATCGTTGCTTTAATTATTGGTTTTTTTGCGGGATCATCCATCTCCAAAAAGAATATTGAGAAACGCTTGTCCGATTCCAGACAGACAGCGGAAATCATTGTGGAAGATGCGAATAAAGAAGCTGAAACAATAAAAAAAGAAGCGTTGCTGGAGGCAAAAGAAGAAATTCATGTCTACAGAGAAGAAGTAGAATTGGATTTAAAAGAACGCCGTCTTGATGTCTCTAGACAAGAAAGTCGTCTAGATCAACGTGAGGATAAGTTAGACAAAAAAAGTGACACTATTGATAAAAAAGAACAAATGCTTCAAAAGAAAGAAGAACAACTCCATTCAAAGCATGAAGAAGTGGATCGACTCAAAGAAAGAGCAGAAGCACTCGTCGGTGAAAAAGAAGCGAAACTTGAAGAAGTGGCTGCTCTTTCCCGTGAAGATGCTAAAGCCATTGTAATGAAAAACACCGAAGAAAGTTTGGCACAAGATATTGCCATTATGGTGAAAAATAGTGAAGAACAGGCTAAAGAAGACGCTAATCGAACAGCGCGGAATTTAGTGGCACAAGCCATTCAACGTTGCGCGGCCGATCAAGTCTCTGAAACAACAGTTTCCGTGATTCAATTGCCAAACGATGACATGAAAGGTCGAATTATCGGACGTGAAGGAAGAAACATTCGGGCCTTAGAAACATTGACTGGAATGGATCTGATCATTGATGATACGCCGGAAGCTGTGGTACTGAGTGGGTACGACCCAATCCGACGAGAAATTGCCAAACTATCTTTGGAAACATTGATCCAAGATGGACGCATCCATCCTGGAAGAATCGAAGAAGTAGTGGAACATTCTCGCAAGGAAATGGAAGAACGCATTCGTCAAATTGGGGAAGAAGCTATCTTTAAAGTGGGCATCCATGCGATGCACCCTGATTTAATCAAAGTTGTTGGACGTATGCACTTCCGAACAAGTTATGGACAAAACGTCTTAAACCATTCCATCGAAGTAGCCAAACTTGCTGGGATACTCGCAGCTGAACTGGGAGAAGATGTGGCCTTGGCCAAACGAGCAGGTCTTTTGCATGATATTGGCAAAGCATTAGACAGTGAAGTAGATGGCTCACACGTTGAAATTGGAACTGAGTTGGCTTTGAAATACAAAGAGAACCCAACCGTTGTGAACGCAATTGCGTCTCACCACGGAGACGTTCCCGCCAATTCGGTGATTTCTGTCCTTGTTGCTGCCGCAGATGCAATCTCTGCTGCTCGACCAGGCGCACGCAGTGAATCCTTAGAGCACTACTTGCACAGACTTGAAAAACTCGAAGCCATCTCAAATAGTTTCTCTGGAGTGAAACAAAGCTATGCAATTCAAGCTGGACGCGAAATTCGGATTATTGTGAAACCGGAAGAATTGAATGACGCAGAAACAATGAAACTTGCACGAGATGTACGTAAAGAAATTGAAGCAGAAATGGATTATCCCGGCCATATTAAAGTAACGGTCATACGCGAAACAAGATCTGTAGAATACGCAAAATAAACGAGAAGAACCGAGCCTATTAGGACATCGGTTCTTTTTTTTGTAAAAAAAGACGCAATTCAAACAGTATGGAGTCAGGTACACAGTTGAACAGGAGTGCGAAAGGGTCCTTTTCATGAGAGTGCTTTTCATTAAATCCCTTTACTGTTAAAATAAAGAAGCATAACGAGACAAGAAAAGAGGAAATGGACGTATGAAAGTTTTATTTATTGGCGATGTTGTTGGGACAGCTGGAATCCACATGGTGGAGCAGTATGTGCCCTTATTAAAAAAGAAATACAAACCACAAGTGACCGTTATCAACGGAGAAAATGCGGCATCTGGACGCGGCATTACCGAAGACATTTACAAAAGGTTGTTAAAAGCAGGTGCCGATGTGATTACGATGGGCAATCACACGTGGGATAACCGCGATATTTTTGAGTTTATTGATACAGCCGATAAATTGATTCGCCCTGCAAACTTTCCAGTGGATACAACGCCTGGAAAAGGAATGCATTTTGTGAAAGTCAATCAAGTAGAATTGGCTGTTATCAATATGCAAGGACGTGTCTTTATGTCTGATCTAGACGATCCTTTTCGAAAAGTGGATGAACTCATAGAAGAAGCACAAAAAAGAACCTCATTAATATTTATGGATTTCCATGCGGAAACCACAAGTGAAAAGCAAGCGATGGGATGGTATGTGGATGGGCGTGTATCCGCTGTAGTCGGGACACACACACATGTACAAACAAACGATGCGCGGATTTTAAAAGATGGAACGGCGTATTTAACCGATGCGGGAATGACAGGGCCGTATGACGGGTTGTTAGGCATGAAAAGAGACCAAGTGTTGCGCCGGTTCTTGACCAATTTGCCTACCCGATTTGAAGTAGATGAAGACGGACGCACTCAATTGTCTGGGTGCATACTTGAGTTGAATGATTTAGATGGAACCGCGAAATCCATCCGCCCTATTCTCATCAACCCAGACCATCCTTTTGACTATTGAACGAAGAAAGAGAGGAGACTGAGTGTGACTAAAAAACCTGCACAAACACCGATGATGCAACAATACCACGGCATCAAAGCCAAGTACCCGGATGCGTTTCTTTTTTATCGATTGGGAGATTTTTATGAAATGTTTTTTGATGACGCTGTACAAGGTGCTAAAATTTTAGAATTGACGTTGACAAGCCGCAACCGCAACGCGGAAGACCCTGTTCCAATGTGTGGTGTCCCGTATCATTCAGCTAGAGGCTACATCGACACCTTGGTTGAAAAAGGGTATAAAGTGGCGATCTGTGAACAAGTTGAAGACCCCAAAACAGCCAAAGGCATGGTCAAGCGAGAGGTCGTCCAACTTGTAACCCCAGGGACAGCGGTTGATTCAACGAAACTAGACGCAAAGACAAACAACTATTTGTCGGCTGTCATGAAAACAAATGGGCGGTTCCAATTGGCTTATGCAGATTTGTCTACTGGAGAATTACGCGTCACATCTTTTGATGACCACGAAGAGTTGTTCAACGAGCTAAGTAGCCTCCACACACGTGAAGTGGTGGTAGAAGAAGGTACAGAATTAGGGATTGAAGCTGAGTTAGAAGAAAGATTATCCATATTGGTGTCCGAATCGGCCAAGCAAACTTTGCCAGCAGATTATACGTTTGTCGTAGAAGAAGTCGAAGATGCTAAGTTGCTTGGGGTGTTGGAATTGTTGATTACGTACCTATACGAAACTCAATTGCGCAGCTTGGACCACCTAAAAAAAGCAGAAACGTATGACAGCACACAGTTTTTACGCATAGGCCAATCGGCCAAGCGAAACTTAGAACTTCAAGTGTCATTGCGTGATCGATCCAAAAAAGGCACGCTCGTGTGGTTGTTGGATGAAACCAAAACAGCCATGGGCGGACGTAAATTGAAACAATGGATCGACAAGCCTTTGTTGTCTAAGTCTGCGATTGAAGCCCGCCTAGACCTAGTTGACAGTCTATTGACGCATTATTTCGAGCGCAGCGATTTGACGACGATGTTGGAAGATGTATACGATTTGGAACGGTTGGCAGGAAAAGTAGCCTTTGGAAACGTCAATGGGCGTGATTTGATTCAACTCAAAACGTCTTTGAAGCAAATCCCTCATCTTAAACGCTTGATCGCCACCATGGATCACGGAGAGTGGACACCGTTATTAGACAGATTGGATCCGGTCCCAGAAGCACTCGCGTTGATTGAACGTGCTGTACATGACGATCCTCCTTTGTCTGTGACCGAAGGCAACATTATCAAAGATGGGTACGACACACAACTGGATACGTACCGCGATGCGATGCATAACGGGAAACAGTGGATTGCGTCCTTGGAACAAGCAGAGAGAAAAAAGTCAGGGATTCGAACGTTGAAGATCGGCTTTAATAAAGTATTTGGCTATTACATTGAAATCACCAAGTCACATTTAGATAAAGTCGATACCGAACGCTACGAACGCAAGCAAACGCTTGCCAATGCGGAGCGCTTTATCACTCCTGAATTAAAAGAAAAAGAGCGGCTGATTTTAGATGCTGAAGACAAATCGATTGCGTTGGAACAAGCGTTGTTTCAAAAACTTCGTCTAGAGATCAAAACGTACATCGCCCCACTCCAACGTTTAGCAGAAACGGTTGCGGAGATCGATGTGCTCCAGTCCTTTGCGGTTGTCAGCGACAAACACCGCTACAATCGTCCAAGTTTTCAAATCGACTCTCAATCGGTAGACATTCGAGGAGGCAGACACCCTGTTGTAGAACGGGTGATGGGCTCCAATACGTATGTGCCCAACGACGTACTGATGGGAGAGAAACAAGACATCCTCCTCATTACAGGTCCGAACATGTCTGGGAAGAGTACGTATATGAGACAAGTTGCTTTAACGGTTGTGATGGCACAAATGGGGTGTTTTGTTCCAGCAGAGACGGCTCACTTGCCGTTGTTTGACCAAATCTTTACACGAATTGGCGCGATGGATGATTTAATTAGTGGGCAAAGTACGTTTATGGTGGAAATGATGGAGGCAAATGAAGCGCTCCAACACGCCACAGACAAAAGTTTGATCCTCTTTGATGAACTCGGTCGCGGAACGGCTACGTATGACGGAATGGCTCTTGCAGAAGCCATCATTGAACATACACACGAACATGTCCGCGCAAAAATCTTGTTTTCAACACATTATCACGAGTTGACTGCACTAGAAGAGCGATTGGCACGTTTGGAAAACGTACATGTTGGAGCAGTGGAAGAAAAAGGCGAATTGGTGTTTTTGCATAAAGTCTTGCCTGGACCTGCGGATAGAAGTTTTGGGATTCAAGCAGCAAAACGAGCTGGCATTCCAGATGCAATTTTAACACGAGCAACCGTCATCTTAGAGGCTTTGGAACAACAAAATCCGATTCCATTTAAAAAAGAATCCGTCTCTCTGTCTGTAGATCAAGGAAAAAGTGACACTCCTGTAACACAGCAGGAT
>CAYZZA010000031.1:0-5521 GCA_964482685.1 uncultured Carnobacteriaceae bacterium | reverse complement strand
ATACAGAATTACAAGATAAAGTAGAAGAAAGTATTCAAACCGAATTGTTGCCAGAAGACCCCACTCCAGTTCCAAAAAAGAAAACATCACACGTAGAAGACCAACTAGTCAAAGAGTTGAAACGGCTGTCTATTGCCAATATGACGCCGATGGAGGCTTTGCAGACTTTGTATGCGATGCAAGAAACACTCTTTAAGACCCACTGAGTATATGCACGTAATGGGGTAAAAAGAATGTATAGGGACAAGCAGGAAGAACAGATAGAAGGAAATACGATGAATCAGACTAAAGGAAAGGAGGAACGATTATGGGAATTGAAATTTTGTCTCCTACACTTGCCAACCAAATCGCAGCGGGAGAAGTCATCGAGCGTCCGGCTTCTGTTGTAAAGGAATTGATTGAAAATGCGATTGACGCAGGGAGTACCCGGATTGACATTGATGTAGAAGAAGCAGGGATTCGAAAAATTCAAGTGATTGACAACGGACGCGGCATCCCAGCGGATGAAGTAGAACGAGCTTTTGAGCGACACGCAACGAGTAAGCTCTACTACACAGAAGATTTGTTTCGGATTCGAACCTTAGGGTTTCGTGGAGAAGCCTTGCCAAGTATCGCGTCTGTTTCTGAGTGTACGATTGAAACGTCTACAGGAGACGAAGCCGGAAAGCGGGTGCTGTTACGTGGAGGAGAGATTGTCGAAAGCGGCGCTGGGACATCTCGAACAGGGACAACCATTACCGTGGAACAATTGTTTTACAATACACCCGCGAGACTTAAGCACATCAAATCATTGAAAACAGAACTGGCACATATTGCCGATGTCGTGAATCGGTCTGCGTTGGCACACCCAGAGATTGCGTTTCGCTTTGTGCATGATGGGAGTGTGTATATGCGTACGCCCGGCCATGGAGATCTCCAACAAGCGGTAGCCGGTGTGTATGGAGTAGATACGGCTCGGAAAATGATTCCATTTCACGCAAAATACCGTGATTTTGAAGTCCAAGGCTTGACGTCTCTTCCTGAGTTGACACGTGCGGGCAGACAATACGTGACCTTAATTGTGAATGGACGGTATGTCAAAAGCTACGTCCTGACCAATGCCTTAGTGAACGCCTATGGGTCTAAATTAATGATTGGGCGTTTCCCGATTGCAGTGATTGATATCAAGTTAGATCCTCTCTTACTAGATGTAAACGTTCATCCAACGAAACAAGAAATCAGAATTAGTAAAGAAGATGAACTAGTGGCTCTTTTGAAACAAGCGGTTTCTGCGGTTATGAACCATGAAACACGTATTCCGCATGGACTTGAGAGCATCAAACAAAAAGAACAAGCACCCGAACAGGTGTATGACCAAGAAAGTATCTTCAAAAATAGGAACGAGACCGAACCGTCTTCTTCCGCTTCTCCGTTTCCATCCCAACAATCGGAGTGGGGTGAAGAAAGAATCCCTTCTTCTTTTACATCTGAAGCAACAAGGACCTCTTTTTCTCCATTTGGAGGACTTGAAGAACTATCTCCTTCTTTTACGTCCCTAACGGACGAGGATGCACCGCCCGTTTCTTCGCTACACCCACAAGATTTTGTGGAGACGGCTCAGAAACGACTGCGCCAACCGAAAGAGAATCAGATAGAAGGCTTTCCGCAATTGGACTACATTGGCCAAATGCATGGGACTTACTTGTTTGCGCAAAATGAAGAAGGGTTTTACATGATTGACCAACATGCAGCCCAAGAACGCATTAAATACGAGTTTTACCGAAAAGAGATTGGCGAAAGGGAAACTTTCCAACAAGACCTCCTAGTTCCTTTGATGTTGGATTACCCAGTGAACGATGCAATTCTCATTAAAGAAAAAATAGACCTTTTACAAGAGTCCGGGTTATATGTGGAGCCATTTGGACAAAATAGTTTTTTGGTTCGCAGTCACCCATCTTGGTTTGTGCAAGGGCAAGAAGAAGCCACAGTCAAAGAGATGATTGATTTTGTGTTGGAACACGATACCTTGAGTATTGCGACCTTTCGCGAAGCCACAGCAATCATGATGAGTTGCAAACGCTCCATCAAAGCGAATTATTATATTAGCGATTCAGAAGCACGGCAATTGTTGGTAGATTTAGCTAAAGCAGAAAACCCCTACAATTGTCCACATGGACGTCCAGTCATGATTCAATTTACGGTGTATGAAATAGAAAAAATGTTTAAACGAATACAAGATCGCTAAAAAAGTAAAGTAAATAATATCAAAAGCCCTCTGTATACCTGTTGGTACATGCATACAGAGGGCTTTTAGTTGTTTTTTATCAGATATGCCTCATAGAAGCCATGCAATGAGCATAAAAAAAAGCCGTTATGCTATACTGCAAGGAACAAGGGTTGTATAGACTACACGATTAGGATGAGAAAAATGCATACACTGATTACGAATTCAACTAGAGGGAATTTATTAACAGAATTAACCCAATCACTGGAAACATGTCACCGCTTTTATTTCAATGTGGCTTTTGTCAATTTTTCTGGTTTACAATTATTATTGGATAGCTTTAAAGCATGCGAAGAAAAAAATGTAAAAGGAAAAATTATTACGGGTACATACTTAAACTTTACAGATCCCTATGCATTAAAAAGGTTAACGGACTTTCATACGATTGAGACAAAAATATTTGTAACAAATAAAAACATAGGGTTTCACCCAAAAGCGTATATTTTTGAATATGAAACCTATTTTAAATTTATTGTAGGTTCTTCCAATTTGACTCAAAGTGCATTGAAGAGCAATATAGAGTGGAATTTACAAGTCATCGCAAAAGACACATTGTCAGACAAAGAATTGATTGAAGATGTGTTTGACGCATATCATGCACTTTGGGCAGTGAGTGAACAGTTAGATTCTGATTTTTTAACTACATACACCTCTTTTATTGAGGAACGAAAAAGTAAGTTTTTGGTTAATGAACCAAATGTCGTGTTTCAATTTACACGTGACCCTGCTATTCAGCCTAATATGTTGCAACAACAAGCGATGGAAAAGCTTGCTTATTTGCGTAAAAAGAATCAAACAAAAGCCCTTGTAGTAGCGGCTACAGGCACTGGTAAGACGTATATGTCTGCCTTCGACGTCAAACAAGTCCAACCAGACCGCTTGCTCTTTTTAGTCCATCGGGGAGAAATCATTGAAAAAGCTAAGGAGTCTTTTGAACAAGTGATCAATCTGAAACATAAAGATGTGGGGTTGCTATCAGGCAGACACAAAGAGACTGAGGCAGATTATTTGTTTTCAACCATTCAAACCATGAGTAGAACCTATGACGAATATGAGCGCAATCACTTTGACTACATCATTGTAGATGAAGCCCATCACGCTACGAGTGAAAGCTACCAAAGAGTCCTGGACTATTTCCAACCGTCTTTTCTATTAGGTATGACTGCAACTCCAGAACGAAGTGATAATGGCAACGTATTTGATGTATTTGACAACAATCTTCCAGTAGATATTCGGTTGCGAGAAGCTTTAGAGCACGATTTACTAGTTCCATTTCATTACTTTGGTATCACAGATGCCTCAGGGGTGGATTTGTCTAATGCAGATACTCTCACTCCTTCTCAGCTTGCCGAAAAATTAAGTGTAAATCAGCGTGTAGATTTCATTGTGAATAAAATGAAGTTCTATGGACACGATGGCGAGAAAAGAAAGGCTTTAGGATTTTGTGTCACGATTGAACATGCAAAGTTCATGGCCGCTGAGTTTACAAAAAGAGGCGTTAAGAGCACCTATTTATACGGGCAAAGCTCTATGGAAGATCGCGTATCAACGATTCAAATGCTTGAATCTGATACTTCTGATTTAGAAGTTATTTTTACGGTGGATATTTTTAACGAAGGGATTGATATTCCGGGAATCAATCTTGTCTTGATGTTACGGCCAACTGAATCTCCGATTGTGTTTACGCAACAATTAGGAAGAGGGTTGCGAAAACAAGAAAACAAACACTTTTTAACTGTATTGGACTTTATCGGAAATTATAGCAAAAGTTTTTTGATTGCGATTGCACTAAATGGTTCTCGCTATTCGGATAAAAAAAGTATTAGTCGTGAAGTTCAAAATGGATTTAAAAATATTCCTGGAGCCTCACATATATCCTTAGATAAACTATCAAGGGAGCAAATATTAAAACAATTGGAACGCGAAAATTTTTACAGTTGGTCTTATTTGAAAGAGGATTACCATCAGTTTAAACAAGCCTTAGGTGGGAAGGTACCTTGGTTTTTGTACGAGTATTTAAAAGTAGAATATTCACCTGATCCTGTGCAATTTTTTGACAAATCAATCTCTTCTACTAATTCGCGAAATTACCTCCAGTTTTTATCCAAAGTTGAGCCAAATTCAATTTACTTAAATGAGCTTACGAATGATGACACGCTTATGGATGTCTTGACGGAATTGTCGTCCCATTTGCCTTTGAAGCGGCCTTACGATTTTGCGACAATTGAAGCAGCAATGGACAAGGATACACTCACCGTCGCAGATGTCTGTGAAACAGTATCTCGTTATGTAAGCCAGGTAAATACCTCAAGTGCTTTGCATGCACTCGAGACATGGTCAGGAAAATATTTTGATCAAAAAGAAAAGAAAAAAGAAAGTCTGCTGGTTCAAACAAGTCCGAATACATTTAAGCGCTCAGACATGTTTTCAACTGTGCTGCAAAACGCAAAACATAGAGAGCATGTAGAAGACACTCTTCATTACGGGTTGATTCGCTATGAAGAAGAGTTTGGAATGGATGATTATGGGACGCCTTTCTTGAAGCTCTATCAAGAATACTCCCAAAGAGAAGTGGGCTTGATGGCCAACTATCAACAGACACATTCTGCGTTCAGAGGCAGTACGCTACAGGAGAGAAAGGGGGGCGACCATTACTTTTTGTTTATTGATCTTCATAAAGAAGAAGATATCGACGAGCGGATCAATTACAATGACCAGTTTATATCGCGTACTCAATTTCAATGGGAAAGTCCAAACACAACTACCCAAGATTCGGAACGCGGGAAAGATTTAACCCAGTCTAAAGAAAGACAAAAGACAATCCATTTGTTTGTGAGGAAATATAAGATGGTAAACAATGTCACACAAAAATATATGTATATTGGGACAGGGGAATCCCTGTCGTACAAAAATGAAAAACCAATAGAAATCCAATATGTATTGAAAAATAAGGTTCCACAAGATTTATACGAGGAGTTTAAACAAACAATCGCGATGTCGGTGGGTCTATAATGTATACTAAAAGTTGAGTTAGAAGAGACATGTTTATATCAGTTATTTGTATGTTTTCCTTTTTTCGATTACACTATATACATGGGATACTAACATTTAAAATCCCAGTTCATTGTGAGGAAAAGAAAGGATAGGCGAGAAAATATGAAAAACTCAGCCAACAAAGAAGAACTCAAACAACGCTTAACAGCCGAAGAGTATCGTGTCACTCAACAAAATGGGACTGAGCGCCCATTTACAGGAAAG
>CAYZZA010000030.1:0-14153 GCA_964482685.1 uncultured Carnobacteriaceae bacterium | reverse complement strand
AACAAGCAGAAGCCGAGAAACGAGCAAAGGAAAAAGCCGCCCAACAAGAAGTCAGTGAAGAAACGACCTACACGGTAAAACCAGGAGACAACCTCTATCGCATTGCATTGAATCACAATCTAACAACAGAGCAGCTGAAAGCTATGAATGGGATTTCAGGCAATGATATTCGAGTAGGGCAAAAATTAAAAGTAAAATAAGTAAGATTGCCATACTAGATAAGTACAGACTCTAATTGAAGAAGTACACTCTTTAAGCAGGCACAGAAACCTATGTTCGAGCACCTGTTTTATAGAAGTATAAAAAAAGGAATTGAAAACATGAATCATTTGACAATTGCAATCGATGGACCTGCATCATCTGGGAAAAGTACTGTCGCAAAATTAGTAGGACAGAAACTAGGGCTTATTTATATTGATACGGGTGCAATGTACCGTGTTATTGCCTTTGAAGCTTTGCAACAAGATATTTCGATACATAATGAGCAAGGTGTAGTAGAATTAGCAAAAAATACACACATTACATTTGAATCAAAACAAGACGAACAGTTGGTCTTCTCAAACGGGAAAGACGTTACAGCAATGATTCGAAAACCAGATGTCACCAACGCTGTTTCCCAAATTGCCTCGTATCCAGAAGTCCGAGAAGAATTAGTCAAACAACAGCGTAAAATGTCTGGAAATACAGGGGTTGTGATGGATGGACGCGACATTGGAACGGTTGTACTGCCTCAGGCAGATGTGAAAATATTTTTGGTTGCGAGTGTGGAGGCCCGCGCTTCTCGAAGATACAAAGAAAACCTTGAAAATGGGATCGTCACACCTTTGGAAACATTGACCGAAGAAATAGAAAGTAGAGACTACAAAGATATGCACAGAGAAAGCTCTCCATTGGTACAGGCAGAGGATGCTATCTTGGTTGATACAACAACCTTAACTATCGATGAAGTAGTAGAACGGATCCTGCAAATTGCCCAACAAAAAAAACGAATGTGATATAATAAAGTTACACAAGTTCTTTATATTGGCAATATTTTGCAATCTTCGATAGAATAATAGTTGCAGGAATAAAAGCTTATTAGGAGGACGCACACATGGCAGAAAACAAGAATATCCGAGAAGAAAATATAAAAGATGTGTCAACACAACAAGTGACGGAACAGGAATTAACCAATGACTCCGTTGAACTTACAAATGAACAAGTTATTGTAGACGAGAGCCAAGATATACCGGCTCACGATGCAATTGCAGAAACAGACGATGTCAGAGTAGCAGTAGAAGACGATGTTGTCTCTATGAGCGAAGCAATGGAGAGTGTCCAAGAATTTAAGATAGGGGACATCGTGACAGGAGAAATCCTGACCATTGAGGACAATAAACGAGCAATCGTAGGATTAGGCGGAGGACTAGAAGGAGTCATTCCACAAAATGAACTTTCGGCCGCTCCTTTTGAAAACGTTACAGACGTTGTGTCTGTGGGTGACAACGTAGAATTAGTAGTCATCAAAGAAGTGAAAGATAAAGAACAAGGTAGTTACTTGCTATCGAAAAAAAGAATTGATGCACGAAAAGTGTGGGAAGATTTGCAAAAGAAATTTGATGCAAACGAAACAATTGAGGCACCTGTAACAAATGCTGTAAAAGGTGGACTCGTTGTAGATGCAGGAGTGAGAGGGTTTGTTCCAGCATCGCTAGTAGATGTGGACTATATTGAAGATTTTACTCCCTTCGAAGGCAATACGTATGAATTTAAAATCATTGAAATTGAACCAAGTGAAAACCGTTTGATTCTTTCTAGAAAAGCTATTTTACAAAAGGTAAAAGAAGCTGAAAAAGGAAAGCTATTGGAAGAACTTGAAGCAGGCCAACTCGTCAAAGGGACCGTTGCACGCCTCACAAACTTTGGAGCGTTTATCGATCTAGGTGGAGTAGATGGTCTGGTTCACATTTCAGAAATAGCCCACGAGCACGTTGAGAAGCCTTCGGATAAATTAACGGTAGGCGAAGAAATTGAAGTCAAAATTCTTTCTTTAGATAAAGAAGCAGAACGAATTTCTCTATCGGTCAAAGAAACACTTCCTGGACCATGGGAAGGTATTGAAGAAAAACTTCAAAAAGATGATGTTGTAGATGGAACGGTAAAACGTTTAACGAGTTTTGGTGCATTTGTAGAAATCTTCCCAGGCGTTGAAGGACTGGTTCACATTTCTCAAATTTCTCATAAACACATCGCAACTCCACATGAAGTATTAGAAGTAGAGCAAAAAATTAAAGTTAAAGTGTTAGACGTAAACCCTGAAGATCAACGTCTATCCTTGAGCATGAAAGCTCTTGAAGAAAAACCACAAACGGAAAGCCCAGCTCCCAAAAAAGCCCCTGTGAAAAAACAAGCGTCTACACCAGTACAAGACGACATTGAAACAGGCTTTACGGTTGGCGATCTTTTAGGCAGTCAGTTATCTGAATTAAAGTTTGATGAAGAAGAGACAGAAGAGTAAAAAAAGCGCGACAAAAGGAAAATCTCTTCCTTTTGTCGTTTTTTTTCGTTTAGAATGGTACAATAGTGAAGGTGTTTAGATTTATTAGGAAGAAGGTGTCCCATGACACAACCAACAGTAGCCATTGTAGGAAGACCAAATATTGGAAAATCAACTATTTTCAATCGATTGGCCGGTGAGCGTATTGCAATTGTAGAAGACATTCCTGGAGTAACCCGTGATCGCATCTATGCGCATTCGGAGTGGCTTGGAAGAGACTTTTCAATTATTGATACAGGCGGAATTACGATGGAAAATGAGCCGCTTATGGAGCAAGTACGAGCTCAAGCAGAAATCGCAATAGAAGAAGCAGATGTGATTATATTTATGACGAATGTGCGTCAAGGAGTGACAGATCTTGATGAAGAAGTTGGACAACTTCTGTTTCGTTCTAAAAAACCAGTTGTATTGGCTGTCAACAAAGTCGATAATCCCGAACAAAAAAATGATATCTATGAGTTTTATGCTCTTGGCTTTGGAGAACCTTTTCCTATTTCGGGAAGTCACGGACTTGGACTAGGTGACTTATTAGATGAGGTCGTTAGCCATTTTCCAGAGCAAGAAGAAGCAGAAGAAGACGATGGAATTATTCGTTTTTCTCTGATTGGAAGACCCAACGTTGGAAAGTCTTCTTTAGTAAACGCAATTATAGGAGAAGAACGAGTGATTGTTTCTGATGTAGCTGGAACAACGCGCGACGCAATCGATACCTCCTTTGTGACAGAAGACGGCAGAGAATTTAACATTATTGATACTGCGGGAATTCGCAAAAGAGGGAAAGTCTATGAAAGCACAGAAAAATATAGTGTGATGAGATCCCTCAGAGCGATTGAACGCTCGGATGTCGTCTTGTGCGTATTAAACGGTGAAGAAGGAATCCGCGAACAAGATAAACGTGTCGTGGGCTATGCTATGGAAGCAGGCAAAGGGTTGATTATTTTAGTCAACAAATGGGATTTGGTAGAAAAAGACAACAAAACTTTTGATGCATTTGAAAAGAAAATCAGAAATGAATTTCCGTTTATTAGTTATGCGCCAATCTTATTTGTTTCTGCTTTAACCAAACAACGCTTGTCAAAGCTACCTGATTTGATTGAACAAATTAGCAACAACCACAAGCTTCGCATTCAGTCTTCGCTTCTAAATGAAGTCATTACGGATGCAGTAGCCATGAACCCAACTCCGACAGATAAAGGCCGTAGATTGCGTATTTACTACTCTACACAAGTAGCTATAAAACCACCTACATTCGTTTTGTTTGTAAACGATCCAGAGTTGATGCACTTTTCGTATCTTCGTTATTTAGAAAATAGAATTAGGGAAACCTTTGTCTTTGAAGGAACTCCAATTCGACTTATTTGTAGACAAAGAAAATAAGTAGTACGATGTATTTACGTGATACTAGTATTAATCGTTGCAGTATCAACGTTTGTATGATATCTTTTGTAGTGGAATGTTTCTACTTCATTTCAAGATAATCTTTCCAGGAAAATGGACAGAAGATAAAATGAGATTGATTACGTATATCAACGTGCATCTAATTCTCTTTTGAGGGAGGTGAAATTTACATGGCAAATAAAGCAGATTTGATAGATTTAGTTGTTGAAAAAACAGACTTATCTAAAAAAGACTGTACAGCAGCAGTAGAAGCTGTATTTGAATCCATCAAGGAGACATTAGGTCAAGGCGAAAAAGTACAAATCATCGGATTTGGGAACTTTGAAGTTCGCGACCGTGCTGCACGTAAAGGACGTAACCCTCAAACAGGGGAAGAAATCCAAATCGCTGCAAGCAAAGTCCCTGCATTTAAAGCAGGAAAAGCTCTTAAAGATGAGGTTAAAAAAATCATGGATTAATAGCTGATTAAAAGATTAGGGCATCTGCCTTAGTCTTTTTTTTTATTTTGTACCTACCGTTTAGCTTATGTCTCGTTTACACAAATGATTATCTACTCAGAGTTTTAAATCTATTTTCCTTTTAAAAAAAGCATAAATAAAGAAGCACGAAATAAAAAAAGTGTTACGATAGAAGAAATGAATAGAAGGAGTGAGTATCATTAGTTACGCCCAACTTGCAGCAGAAGCCATTGAAGACAACTTGATTGAAGAAGCAACGCATTATATTACTTTGTCCCTAGAACAAGACGAGGTGACCGTAAAGAACGATTTAGGAGATTATTTGTTTACAAAAGGATTTCTGGAAGAAGCTAAACGTGTTTTTCTCCATTTGGTACAAATGCACGAGACAAACGAAGCAAATATTTTACGGTTAGCAGAAATTTACATTGAAGAAGGCAACGACGACGATGCACTAGACCAACTACTGTCTCTTGCTCCGTCCAGCCCATATTACCTTGAATCCTTGATGATACAGGCTGATTTATATCAGACACAAGGGTTGTATGAGGTCAGTGAACAAAAGCTCCAGGAGGCCTACCAAATGGCGTCTGATGAGCCGGTGATTTTATTTGCGCTCGCAGAGCTCCATTTTGAGCAAGGAAACTACACAGCTGCTATTCGAGAATACAAAGAGTTGCTGTCGCAAGGTATAACAGAGTTGGTAGATGTATCCATTTTGTCGCGTATGGCAGAAGCTACGAGCTTGATTGGCAACTGGGAAGAAGCAGTATCCTTGTACAAGCAACTGGTGTTAGAACAAGAAACGACGGAAAACAATTACCAACTTGCATTTACGTATTTCCAATTAGAAGAGTTTGATCAGACGATTGACTATTTGAAAAAAGCAGAAGCATTAGATCCTTCGTATACAACTATGTATCCCTTGATGGTAGAGTCTTACCTGAAAAAAGGACTCATCGCACAGGCAAAAGATGCCTTAGAAAGAGGGTTGGCGTACGATCAAACCAATGCACACCTATTCTTATCTGGAGCGAACGTATTCAAAGAAGAAGGCGACTTGGAACGTGCTTCGGAATTGCTTGAAAAAGGATTGGCTTTGGATCCAGAACAAATTGAAAAACTCGACTTGGCCGATATCATGGAACAACAATCAGATGTTGAAAAAGCATTGGCGGTATTAGGAAATGATGCGGATGAATCTGACCCACTTGTCTTATGGAAGCGTGCTGGGTACAAAGAAGAAATGGAAGAGTTTGCCGAAGCAGGCAAAGACTATAAAAAAGCGTCGGTCTTTCTACTTGGCAACGAACAGTTTGTAAAAGATTATATTTTATTTTTACGAGATGAAGGGGAATGGACAGCGGCAAAAGAGTATTTAGAACAAGCAAAACAAGAACCTTCTGTACCAGAAGAAACCTTGTCATTCTTGGAGTCTATTATTAGAAAACCCTAACCAAGTGCCGTATACTGAGTAGGAGAAGGCCAAGGAGGTTTTCATATGCATACACACATACCTGTGAAAGATAAAAAGAAGTTTCTTGGATGGTTCCTGCAGTCTTATTCTCTAAAAAGTCGGGAGTCAGTGTGGATATTGAATTATTTGCTGACTCATGAAAAGACTTTACTCCATGTGCATTTTGTCGAAGACGCACACACGTCTCCTCGGGGAATGGTTGTTTCTACCCAAGGTGAAGGGCGTGTGGGGTTTGAATTTTATAAAGAAGGGCATTTGTTTCTTGATCCTGAACAAGCATTTCATGATATTCGCTTGAATCGAGAGCAAGAGTTGTATTTGGAGTTGTTGTTCCCGCAAGCACGTCAGTCTGAGGAGTACAGTGCAGTATTAGAAGACAACCCCTACCATAGATGGAACGATACCATTCCGACAGAGACACTTGTGCGTGCGGAAGATGGACTCGCTTTTTTCCTTTTGACTCAAAAAAAACAAGCATTGTTGGGCCAAATTGATGAAGCTTTAGAAAAAAACGATCGTCTCACTTTTCTTGCGTTGGCTGAAGAGTATACGCGCATAGACGCTAAGAAAAAAGCCCGCGTGGCTAACAATGCACAAAAGTAGTTTTTGTGATAAAAAAGGGAACCGGACTATAGAAAAGCAACAAATAGCAATTCAGTGAAACATGTGTCACGTTGATAGAGGGGAGAGGAGAAGGGCCTTTATCAGAGTCTGTACATGTTTCTCTTTTTTTGTGCAAAAAAGCCCTCTCTTTTCGATGTCTGTGAGTTGTATATAGATTCCTGCCTTTTGACACGTCCATCCATAACCTTATTGAAAGTGTCTTTCTTTCTGTTACTATAAAAAGGAGTGATGGATAAAGGAGATGCATAAAGGTGACGAAAACAATGCAAGAAATCCAAGAAGAAGCGCATGGGTTTATTAGTCAATTTAAAGAAGGGTACTTCTCGCCCGAATACCAGATGCTTCGTATGACTGAAGAAATAGGAGAACTGGCACGAGAAATCAATCATGTATATGGCCCAAAACAAAAAAAGAGTAGCGAACAAATTAAATCCTTAAAAGAAGAAGTAGGGGATGTGTTGTTTGTATTGATTTGTTTAGCCAACTCATTGGATATTGAACTGGAAGAAGCCTTTCAGCTAACTATGAATAAGCTGACTACAAGAGATGCGACTAGATTTGAGAGAAAATAAAGGTGTGAAAAAACATGATTAAACTAACGATATCAGAGCCACGTTTTTTAAAAGCGCTGCCTGTTATTCGTCAAATCGAAGACCAAGGATTTGAGGCGTATTTTGTAGGGGGCAGTGTGCGCGATACGTTGTTAAACAAAGACATCCATGATGTAGACATTGCAACAAGTGCATATCCTGAAGAAATCAAGAAGATATTTAGAAAAACGATCGATGTAGGCATCGACCATGGCACCGTCATGGTTTTGTTTGAAGACGAAGAGTATGAAATCACCACCTTTCGTACAGAATCCACGTATCAAGATTTTAGACGACCAGATAGTGTCACGTTTGTTCGGTCTTTAAAAGAAGACTTAAAACGACGAGATTTTACCATTAATGCGCTAGCAATGGACAAAGATGGAGTCGTGGTCGATTATTTTGAAGGCATCACTGACTTAAAAGAAAAACGTATCAAGGCAGTGGGCATTGCACAAGAGCGTTTCCACGAAGATGCTCTACGCATGATGCGTGCGGTTCGGTTTGTTTCTAAACTAGAGTTTGAGATGGAATCCCTTACCAAAGAAGCCATTCTACACAACAATTTCTTGCTACAAAAAATTGCGGTGGAAAGAATCCAGATAGAGTTTGTCCAACTGCTTCTTGGACCCGGAAGACAACAAGGTTTGCTAGATTTTATAGAAACAGGGCTCTTTCAATATTGTCCTCATCTAGAAGGAGCAGAATGCGCTTTAAGAAAACTAGCGGCTCTCACTGGGCCGATTGTATCTTCAGATCACGCGTGGGTTTTATTGGTATACGTGCTACGCATGCCAATTGAAAAAGTAGGCGCCTTTTTACGTGCGTGGAAATGTTCCAACAATGAGATTCAAACAGTAAAAGCCACATATCGTGGCATCAAGCAAAAGGAAGAAAAAGGCTTTCTTTCTGCACTTGATTTGTATGAATTGGGCTATGCACATACATTACTTGCCGAAGAAGTCTACTCATTGCTAACCAAAGAAACTTATGACGAAGAAACAGAAAAAAGATACAAAGCCTTGCCAATCCATACGCTAAAAGATTTGCAGATAACCGGAACGGACTTAGTCAAGCACTTTGGGATGAAACCTGGGAAGTGGATCGGTATCTTGTTGGAGGCAATGAGAACAGATGTGCTACAGGGCACACTTCCAAATACAAGGGAGCAGTTGCTCCAGTATGCCGAAAAACAAATCCCAAAGGAATCAAAAGACCGTTAAATCCCAAGTATAGAGATGAGTGATAAAAATGAAAAACAATCAAGTATATGCAGTGGTGGACTTAGAGACAACCGGCAGTTCGTTTAAAGATGGCGATAGAATTATCCAAATCGGCATCGTATTAATCGAGCAGGGAGCAATCATTGAATCGTTTGAAACAAAACTCAATCCACAGCGGTCGATTTCACCCATTATTCAAAACATTACAGGTATCAGCAACAAAATGGTTGTTCGCGCCCCCTATTTTGAAGATGTAGCGCCTGTTATCCATCAGTTATTAGAAGGTTGCGTGTTTATTGCGCACAATATTTTGTTTGATTACCGTTTTTTAAATGATGAATTTGAGCGAGTAGGTCTCAAACCGTTAACATTAAAAGGAATTGACACCGTTCAATTAGCCCAAACACTGTTGCCGACTTCTAGCAGTTACAGTTTAGGAGAACTGGCAGAATCGTTGCACATCAAACTAGACAATCCACACAATGCGCTACAAGATGCATATGCTACAGCAGAATTGTATTTATACTTAGAAAAAAAAGCCTGTACCTTACCATTAGTCACACTAGAGCGATTGGCAACCTTGTCCACCTTTTGTTTAATGGATACGTCTCTTTTTTTTGACGAATGTTTGCGTAAGGCTAAAAAAGAGATGGCAGATTTACCGGAAAACTTGTATGTTTATGATAAAATTGCGTACCAAAAAATAGACGTTTTAACAGAGGTGTTTCTTTCGCAGTCTAAAGACACCTACCCCAACACGAAGGAACAAAAATTAAGTCTGTATGGAACAAAAAAACACTTTCGAGAAACGCAATCCGATATGATGGATGCGGTGTATGCATATTTAGATGCGCCGAACTCAAAAGAACATTTAGCGATTGAAGCCCCTTCAGGTGTTGGAAAGACACTTGGGTACTTGTTGCCTGCAGCGTACGTGTCAGAAAAACACAAGCCCATTGTGATTAGTACATACACCACTCTTCTTCAACAACAGTTAATCGACAAAGAAATGGACGAGTTACAGCAGTTGCTCCCATTTCCAATCACGTATGCAGTCTTAAAAAGTAGCTATCATTATATTGACATTAAAAAATGGAAATCCCTCATGCAGTTAGACAAACTGGAAACTGCGCCAGCACTTTACAGCATGCGCATTTTGGTTTGGTTAACAGAAACACTCACGGGAGATTTGGATGAGTTAAACATTCAAAAAGATACACACCGCTTCTGGGAAGACATCCGTCATAAAAATCAACCGTTCCACAAGAAAGAAGCGAGTGGAGAACAAGACTTTTATATGTTGTCGCGAAAAAAAGCAGCGGCTTCCACTTTTGTTATCACCAATCACTCTTATTTGGCCCATCAATGGCTCAAAGAAAAAAGTGATTTTCCATCTTTTCAAACATTGATTGTGGATGAAGCACATCGTTTTTCAGAAGCTACCCAAGGAGCCACGACGAGCATTTTTCATTACGCCTATTTGATATCTAAGCTCAAACACATGGGTGCACCACAAAATGTACAATCCTTGTTTTCTTTGATCTATGAAGAATACGAGCTAAAAGAAAAAGTTCACTATGACTGGAAGTTACTGGACCAGCTGTATTATTATGTGATGGAAGAAGTTGGAATGTTTGGTGAAGAGATGTTGTTTTATTTAAAACAACAGCAAACGAGCGGTTCGAGTTCGGTTGTGATACAAGATATCGTGCCAGAAGAGTTTGGTTTGCGCCTAAAAAAACAACTCAAAGATGTGTGTGTGTCTTTGTTTGAATACACGCAAGCAGGATTTCGTTTGATTGAGCGAATCTTAGAGGTAGAGACAAACATAAATACCACAAGTCGCTTTTTAATTGATGAATTGTATGATGGCTTGACCCTCTTGTCTGAGCAACGTGCTGTGTTGTACACGTTGCTACAAGCGAAGCCTCACTCAACTGATTATTATTGGTGTCGCTACCAAGAACAAAAAGGAGTCAATTCGCTATCTGTTCATGTGTACAATGGAGATGGAAAAAATGCAGTTTTGGATGCGCTCAAACACGTGCCACACGTTGTGTATGTGAGTGGGACATTAGCCATCAACAACAATTTTGGATTATTTGAACAAAACATAAACAACACGCAGTTAAAAACGCTGTCATTTTTATCCGAGTATGATTTCAAAGAAAACACGCGCCTATATGTTCCAGAAAATCTCCCATTGATCAAAGAGCTTTCTGTCAAAGAGCATGCACAACTAATTGGGGACACGATTCTGGCTTTGTCGAAAGAAACAGAAGAGAATATGATGGTCTTGTTTACCTCCCATGACACTCTTCGTGCTACACATGCCTTTTTGCTAGACACCCCGTCTCTTTCTGGACGTGAGTTATTGGCGCAGTCCATCTCAGGCAGTCGAGAAAAGATAACCAAACGTTTCTTTCGCTCACGTGGAGGCATTTTGCTTGGTGCAGAAAGTTTTTGGGAAGGGATGGATTTGCCTGGTTCTGCTTTAAAAATTGTTGTTGTGACCAGACTCCCCTTTGACTTTCCAGAAAGACCTCTCGTCAAAGCTAGACATGCATGGATGAGAAAGAACCACAAGAATCCATTTGTGGAAGACGCATTGCCGCAAGCGGCAATGAAATTAAAGCAAAGTTTTGGTCGCTTAATTCGAACACCAACAGACAAAGGGGTATACGTTTTGCTGGATAACCGTATTTTTTCCAAAAGGTATGGCCGTTACTTACAACACTCTTTTCCAAAAGATGCACCTTTACTCGTTGAACCCTTGGAAACAATCGCTGAGGCCTGTAAAGAATTTTTAGAAAAGGACGAAAAAAGAGACAAACCTCTCTAACAAACTCGCTTTTTTTTTGCTATAATGGACAAGGACAGAGTGTCAGGAGTGAAAGAATCGTGAAAAAAGTTGGGTATGTGGTATCCAGTATACTCGTACTGGTGATTGTAACTGCTTTTTCTGTAGGTGTATCTGCACAGCGTCCCTACAAACAGGCTAAGCTAGAAGCGTTTGAATTAGCCAAACAAAAAGGAGATATTCAAACACCGAATCATTTTTATTGGTATAACGGAGAAGAAACGTATTTTTCCGTTACGGGAACCTCTAGCAACCAAGAAGAGCTTGTGGTGTTTATCCAACAAGACACCGGAAAAGTTTTTGTTTATCCTGGAGCAGGGATGATAACCAAAGAAGAAGCAATTAGTCGCGTAGTGGAAGACAAAAGGCCAGAAAAAATACTGGAAGCACGAATGGGTTTATTGGACAATGAACCTATTTGGGAAGTGTCATACAAACAGCAGAATGGTCGTTTAGGCTATTATGTTTTGTCAATGGAAACAGGTCAATGGATTAGCAACATTGAAAATATATAAAAATTAATCAGTAGATGAAGGAGCCAGTCACTTTGAAAAAAATAACAATTCAAGAATCAAAACAATATGTCGGACAACAAGTGAAAATTGGTGGGTGGGTAGCCAATAAGAGGTCTAGTGGAAAGATTGCATTTTTACAATTACGGGATGGAACAGGTTTTTTCCAAGGAGTTGTTGTGAAAAGTGATGTTTCTGAAGAGGTATTTCAAAAAGCAAAAAACGCTACGCAAGAAACCTCTTTATGGGTCATAGGAACCATTCAAGAAGATACTCGTTCGAAATTTGGGTATGAAATGCATATAACGGACATTGAAATCATTCAAGAAAGCCACGATTATCCTATTACACCCAAAGAGCATGGAACAGAATTCTTGATGGACAACCGTCATTTATGGCTTCGTTCATCTAAACAGCACGCTATCTTATCGATTCGAAGTGAAATCATTCGAGCCACGTATGAATACTTTACAAAAGAAAACTTTGTTAAAATAGATCCACCCATTTTAACTGGTACAGCTGCTGAAAACACCACGGATTTGTTTCACACAGAATATTTTGACCAAGAAGCCTATTTATCCCAAAGTGGTCAACTCTATCTAGAAGCTGCAGCAATGGCATTTGGAAAAGTTTTTTCATTTGGGCCAACCTTCCGAGCAGAAAAATCAAAAACAAGAAGACACTTGATTGAATTTTGGATGATTGAACCAGAAATGGCATTTATGGACCAAGATGACAGTTTAGAAGTACAAGAGCAATACGTAGCATATTTAGTTGAAAGCGTTTTGAAAAACTGTGACGAACATCTACATGTATTAGGTAGAGACACAGAAATACTGAAAAAATACACGCAGTTGCCATACCCACGCATTTCTTATGACGAAGCAGTACAATTGTTACAAGATAATGGGTTTGATTCAGTTAAATGGGGCGATGACTTTGGCTCTCCTGAAGAAACCTTTATTGCTAGTCAATATGAAACACCAGTCTTTATTTTAAACTACCCTAAAGCAATCAAACCGTTTTACATGAAGCCGCATCCTACACGAGACGACGTTGTTCTTTGTGCCGATATGATTGCTCCTGAAGGGTATGGAGAGATTATCGGAGGTAGCCAACGTGAAGATGATTACGATGCGCTATACAAAGAAATCAAAGATTTTGGCTTAACGGTTGAAGATTACCAATGGTATTTAGAGTTACGTAAATTTGGAAGTGTGCCTCACTCAGGATTTGGATTAGGACTTGAAAGAACAGTAACTTGGATTGCAGGATCAGAACATATTCGAGAGTCTATCCCATTCCCACGTTTATTAAATAGAATTTATCCTTAAGCCTCCAGTGAGCACAAAACGAGAAACAGCGACTTAAGGAATCTTTGAGTAGCTGTTTCTTTGGCATTAAAAAAGGAGAATCCGCAATGACACGTATGTCTTTTAGTGAATGGGTACACTCTGGTTTTACCCTTGTTCCAAATCTGTTGTTGCAACATTTTAAGCAATTGGGCCTATCTCACGATGAATTGGTACTGGTTATTCAACTGAAAGCATTTATGGATCAAGGAATTGAATTTCCAGAAACCGCACAACTTGCCACTCAACTTCACTTAACAGAAGAACAAGTTTTTGCATTGATTCACCAACTGACACATAAAAAAATGTTGGAGATTAAAGTCAAAACGGATGAAGACAATAAAACAAAAGATGTCTATTCTTTGGATTTTTTATGGGACAAGTTGGCTATGATCGAAAAAAATGAAGCCACTCACCAAGAAGAACAAACAGAAGTGGTTTCGCAAAAAAACTTAATTCAATTGTTTGAAGAGGAATTTTCACGTCCATTGTCACCTATCGAAATTCAAACAATTGGAATGTGGTCAGAAATAGATGGATATGCTCTTCCGTTAATTGAATTTGCGCTGAGGGAAGCCGTGTTGAGTCAAGTGTACAGTTTGAAGTACATCGACCGAATTCTATTGTCATGGGAGAAAAAGAATATTCGAACACGCGAACAGGCTGAGAAAGAAAGTTCTCTGTACAGAGAGCGAAAAACTACGTCATCGGCAGACTCATATTCACATACAGATCCCGATGATGACCCAGTTCCGTTGCACAATTGGCTAAATGGGAGTGGGTCTCAATGAAAAACGAAAAAGAAAGCATAGCTTCACTCGACACCTCACTTTTGACGAGCGAAGAGACAATTGAAGTGATTCAAGCAATGGGAAAGATGTTTCCTGAAGCAAAAGCAGAATTAACACATGCCAATACGTTTGAACTGCTGATTGCGGTTATTTTGAGTGCCCAGACTACGGATGTCGCGGTGAATAAAGCGACAACAGCTTTGTTTGAGGCGTATCCAACACCAGAAGCCATGATGCATGCGGGACTAAGCGATCTTGAGTCAAAGATCAAAACGATAGGGTTATTTCGGAATAAAGCAAAATTCATTCAAGGATGTGCCCGAATGCTCGTG
>CAYZZA010000029.1:0-14724 GCA_964482685.1 uncultured Carnobacteriaceae bacterium | reverse complement strand
TTTTTTATTTAAATGTGTATAAAAATACAGGCAAGGTCATAGACACCGCCTGTATACACTCCTCATTAAAGATTTAAGTACCGTTCTCGTTCCCAATCTGACACGTATTTTCTATACTCGCTCCACTCCGCTGTTTTCAGTAACACAAACCGGTTGTAGATATGCTCACCCAACGCTTCTTGGATAAGCGTGTCTTTTTTCAAATAAGTCAATGCCTCGTTCAAGCTCATAGGCAGCGAAGAAATGTCGTTTTCAAAGCGTTCTTTACTTGTCATTTCATAAATGTTTTGTTCAATAGGCGCCGGGGGCTGTTTCGTTTTTTTGATTCCCGATAAACCAGCCTTTAAAAGAGTCGCTAGGGCCATATAGGGGTTTGCACTTGGGTCGACACTTCGAAGCTCAATGCGCGTTGAATTCCCCCTTGCTGCAGGGACTCGAACCAATGGTGAACGATTGGTTCCGCTCCAAGCTACATAAACTGGAGCCTCGTACCCAGGTGTGAGTCGCTTATAAGAGTTGACAGTTGGATTGCAAATCGCCGTATAGGCTTTTGCATGTGCCAAAATGCCTCCCATAAATTGGTATGCAACGTCACTCAATCCATTTTTATCTTGAGCATCATAAAAGGCATTCCCTTGTTCATTGAACAAAGACATATTAAAGTGCATGCCTGATCCTTCAATGTTTTGAATAGGTTTAGGCATAAACGTAGCGTGTAATCCATGCTTGCGCGCAACTGTTTTCACAATTACTTTAAATTATTTAGAAGAAGTACTTCATCTTCAGCCACAATTACTTTAAAGGTTTGAATGTTGTCACACGCTTCTACAGCAGACGCGTATTTCCAGTCAATTTCATGCTGCCCTGGAGCATTTTCATGATGACTTGCTTCAATTTCAAATCCTAGCTCTTCTAACTCTAGCACAATATCTCTGCGGCAATTTTCACCTAAATCCATCGGTGAAAAATCCAAATACCCACCCTTATCATTGAGTTCTTTTGTCGGTTCGCCGTCTTCGTCTAATTTAAATAAAAAGAATTCTGGTTCAGGTCCTAAATTAAATTGAGTAAATCCGGTTTCACTCATTTCTCTTAACACACGTTTTAGATTGCTGCGAGGATCCCCTTCAAATGGCGTCCCATCCGCATTATGAATATCACAAATGAAGCGTGCAATCCGCCCTTTATTTTCTTCAATTTCCCACGGAAAAATGAGCCATGTAGTCAAATCCGGATACAGCAACATGTCGCTGTCATCAATATCCACAAAACCATCAATGGACGAGCCATCAAAGCCCATCTCATTGTTTAGTACTTTATCTAACTGGCTAATCGGTACTTCTACGTTCTTGACGATTCCATCAATATCTGTAAACATCAAACGAAGAAAGCGCACATTTTCCTCTGAAGCAATCGCTCGTATCTGATCTTTGGTTAAGTTTTTCATTTTATTTTTGGTTTCGTCCCTTTCATCCTGCTTTTTTGTTGGTATTATTCCGTATGTACTGAAAACAGCGTAAAGAAAAAGAAGAGTGTCTGTCAACCAATACTCATTTGACAACTCTCTTCTTTAGTTTTTGACTCTAGTTTAAACGATGCAACCTATGCAAAAAACATTTCTTGAACAGCAAACGTTACAGCCAATTTAACATGCTCATACGTCAATCCGCCTTGGAGAAATGCAGTAAACGGAAAACGGATTGGTCCATCAGCCGACAGTTCAATACTGGCACCTTGCACAAACGTGCCCGCGGCCATAATGACATCATCTTCATATCCAGCCATGTATCCACCAATAGGGGTGACATACGCATCAATTGGCGAATATTTTTGGATCGTTTGAATAAACGTCTCCATTTTTTCTTGATCATGGAAAGAAATTTGCTGAATCAAATCTGTGCGCGCATCATCCCAACGCGGATTTGTCTCTACGTGCATTTTTTCAAGAAGCGCAGCCGTATACACGGCCCCTTTAATGGCTTCTCCTACAACGTGAGGAGCTAAAAAGAATCCTTGGTACATATCTTTCAAATTGTGCTGCGACGCTCCAGCTTCTGATCCGACGCCTGGGCTAGTCAAGCGATAGCCACATTGTTCCACTAAGTCTTTTCGACCTGCAATGTATCCACCTGTTTCGGCAATCCCACCGCCTGGGTTTTTGATGAGTGAACCGGCCATCAGATCAGCCCCTACTTGCGTGGGCTCTTTTTCTTCGACAAATTCTCCATAACAATTATCAATAAAAATCAGCATGTCTGGGTGTACTGCTTTGATTTCTGCAATCACGGTTCCAATTTCATCTACGCGAAATGAGGGGTTCGTGGAATAGCCACGTGAACGTTGCAGAGCAATCATTTTGGTTTTGTCTGTAATCGCTGCAAGAACTCCTGCAATGTCAATGGCTCCACCTTCTTTTAGAGCAACAGATTGATATTCGATGTTGTACTCTTTAAATGAACCAATCCCATTTCCAGCAATGCCAATGACTTCCTTTAAAGTATCATACGGTTCACCAGTTGCGTAGATCAATTCATCTCCAGGACGCAAAACCCCAAAAAGAGCAGTGGAAATGGCGTGTGTTCCTGAGATGATTTGGGACCGGACAAGTGCTGCTTCTGCTCCAAAAACATCGGCATAAATCTCATCTAGAGTATCTCGCCCGGTATCATTGTATCCATACCCTGTTGTACCATGCAAGTGTTGTTCAGACACATGGTGCTTGCGGTAACTATTTAAAACTTTGTTTTGATTGTATAGTGCAACTTCTCGAATTTTATTTAAACGAGACACAATGACCTCTTCTGTCTCTTGTACTAGTTGAGTCATTTGGGCACTAAATATGTTTGCGCTTGTCATTTTCTGTAGTTCTCTCCATTCCAACGTGAATCTTGTCGTGCATACCCTTCCACACGATACATTTGTGTGTCTTCTTGAAACTCTTGTTTTTCTAGCAATGTTTCTTCCCTTAATTCAGAAAGAAGGCTTCCTTCTTGTGGAGAGACCTCAAACTGGTATGGCACAAGGATTTGTTTCATGGCTTTAAAAATTTCATTTTGTAAACGTTCCATATCTGCAGGGTTTCTTGCAGACACCACAATATTAGGAAACAATCCTGGGTGAAACGTGTCTGTGAGTAAATCTTTTTTGTTGTATACCGTAATACGTGGGATATGATCCATATCCAACTCTTTTAGCAAATGCAACACGGTTTGTTCGTGCCCCACACTATTTTCAGAGGAAGCATCCACGACGTGCAACAACAAATCCACTCCACGCGTTTCTTCTAGTGTAGATTGAAAAGCTTCAATCAATTGAGTCGGCAAGTCTTGGATAAACCCAACCGTATCCGTGAGCGTAATTTCCATACCCGTCGCCATCTTCATCTGCCTTGTGAGTGGATCTAGCGTTGCAAAAAGCTGATCTTTTTCATACGTGCGGCTGTCAGTCAAAGCATTTAACAAGGTAGACTTGCCGGCGTTTGTATACCCGATAAGGCCAATTTGAAATACACCTCCGGATTTGCGCTGCTCCCGACTTCTTTCGCGATGCTCTTCGGTCTTTTTTAGTTCTCGCTTAATGTCTGTGATTTGCTTTTGAATGTGACGACGGTCTGTTTCTAACTTTGTTTCTCCAGGACCACGTGTACCAATTCCACCACCAAGACGAGACAAGTTGATCCCTTGACCGGACAGACGTGGCAACAAGTAATCCAACTGGGCCAATTCTACTTGCAATCGCCCTTCTTTACTCTGTGCACGAATCGCAAAAATGTCCAAAATGAGTTGGACACGGTCAATGACTTTTATCTCCAACTCACGTTGAATATTGCGAACTTGGCTAGGAGTCAACGCTTGATTGAAAATAACGGTTGTAGCCTCTAGTTCCTCTACCAAGCTTTTTAATTCTGCTAATTTCCCTTTTCCAACAAATGTCCGGGTGTCTGGACGGTCTCTTTTTTGAGTCACTTCTGCGATCACGTTCCCACCTGCGTTTTCGGCAAGTTGAGTCAATTCTTCTAGCGAATACGCAAACGCAGAATCAGTTTGATCTGTTTGTACACCGACCGTGATAATTCTTTCAAAAGCTTTTTCGGTTTCGATGGCACTCCCTCATTTCCATAATTTTTTGTTGCTTAGTGGTCCTTTTCCAAGAAAGCTTTCACATGCTCAATTGCTAGAGTGAATTGTTCGGGATGTTGAACAAGATCAAACCAGCGCACGTGATCCATGCGGTTCCTAAACCACGTTAATTGCCGTTTGGCGTAATTGCGGGAATGTTTTTGAATTGCCACCACAACGTCCTCCAACGAATCGTTTCCTTTGAAATAAGGAACAAACTCTTTATAACCAATTCCCTTTGCAGCTTGCCCTTCGGTTGACACAGACAGCCACACGCGTCTGGCTTCTTCTTCTAGCCCTTCTGCGACCATCTGCTTAACCCGAGTATCGATTCGTTCATATAAGAGCTGCCGATCGGTTTCTAGTCCAATAATTAAAAAATCATACGGACTTTCTTTTGGTGCTTGTTTTTGACTCGAAAACAACTCTCCTGTACTTAAATACACTTCTAACGCTCGAATGACTCTGCGAAGATTATTTGGATGAATGGCCTCAGCTGCAAGAGGGTCAACTTCATGTAACTCTTCCCACAAGGACTGCTTTCCTTCTCGTTCGGCTTTTTTTTCTAATTCTTCCCGCAAGGCCCCCGACTGAGGAGAAGGCGTTGTTCCAAGAGGTAGTTCATATAAGAGTGCTTCAATGTATAAGCCGGTTCCTCCCACTACAATCGGGAGTTTGCCTTTCATATGGATTTCTTTTATTGCTTCTCTGCCCAAACGTTGGAAATCCGCAGCTGTAAAAGCCTCTGTGGGTTCACAAACATCCAGCAAATAATGCGGAATCCCTCGTGTCTCTTCTTTTTTAATTTTTGCCGTTCCAATGTCTAAACCTTTGTAGACTTGCATGGAGTCTCCACTGATGAGTTCACCATTTAAACGGCTAGCCATTTCAACTGAAAGAGCAGTTTTCCCTACAGCTGTTGGCCCAATAATCACAATTACTTTGGGTTTTTCTGACACAACGTCTCTCCTTTGTTTTCTTGTCACTTCACAGAAAACACCTTTATTCACCTAAATAGTGTACCATATATTTTTATTGGCTACGATTTTCTTTCCCTATTCTCTGAGCAAATCCAGTTTGAACACTATACACGCATCTGTCCACTAGACATTTCTTTAGTTCAAAAGACGACACTGAAGATACAGTGACGCAAAAAAGAGGCTACACGATTCTCATTTTTTGCATGGATCTAAAACTGTTTAAAATAAAAAAGCGCCCATTCATCAAAAGGAGGTCCATAAAACATGCGCTTATGGAGATGCTTTTTTTGATACCCTGTCGCTTTTTTGTCACTACATTTATTTTCTTTTCTTTATTTTGCCGTCCCAGCTCTCGTACCCTTCTTTGAGACGAAAAATTTCGGTGTATCCTTCTTTTTGGAGAAGCAAAGACGCTCTTCTGCTGAATGTTTTTCGTTGGTCGTACAAATAAACCGGTTGGTCTTTTCTGATTTCTCCCATACGTTGCTTGAATTCCAGAAAAGGAATATTTCGCGCTCCTAAAATATGAGCAGCGTCAAAATCAGATTTTTCACGCAAATCAATGATTTGTGCACGCCTCATATTTTCTTTAAACGCTTCTGGGTCTAGGTCAACCCCAGCATTTTTTCTTCTGAAAAACTGAACAGCTTCAAACGCTGCCCAAATAAGCAATAAAACAAGAATTGCGATGTTGATATAGGTCCATGTATTTGTATCCATCCTCATACTCCCTCCAATAATGTTTCACTCTTCTATTTTACATTAAGTTTTTTTTATTTCCATAGCTGATTTCAAAAAAGAGGTCTGGATACTACGAAACACTCTAATTGTCTGGTTCAGGAAGCAAGGAGTGGAGTGTTTGCTCCTCCATATTTATAATGTATTCATACCGCCATCCATATAAAAAGAAGTTTTCATCTTCGGTAGCTGAAATAGGAGCTGAATCAGGAAGGTCTATAAGTGTCTCAATGCTTTGAGTAGCAAAATCAAGTTCCACAAACACAAACTCTCCTGTTTCCTCTTCTAATTTGATACTTTTTTTAGGAATAACGGCATAAATCGTGCTATCTTGTTTTCCTTGGGCAAGATGAGGGGGCAAGGTTCGCTCACTTAATGTAACGGTTGGAATGGTTAGAAATCCTTTTTCAACCATAAACGGATACTCATAGGTCAACAACAATTCTTCTGAAGAAAAATCAGATGGAGCAAACGTCACAAAGGTATCTTGATGTAAATAAAAAGATGCGATATTGGTGTGTATTTTAAGTGCTTCATCCGAACGAAGATCCCCGATAAAAAGATCTCCCGCATCATCATCAACGTCTTCACGTTGTAAATAGACATACAAATTTGATGAATACCATTTCGTATAGAGAGAAGAGCTAGTCAAAGGGGCAGAAGTATTGTCTTTTAAATCCCATTTTTCAACAACAATCTCTTCTTCATTTTCTGCTTCTGCATAGTACGCAACCAACAAAACATCCGGTTGTTCAGGGTTCCAGTCTGCGGTCACGTATCCATCTGTTTTTATGATTCGGTTTTGAATATGTGCACCCTCCATGGAAATCACAACCAATTCTGTCTGGTCATCTTGCGCTTTTTGAATGAGCACCTTTTCTTTATCTGGTGACAACCCTACGTACAAAATATATGTTTTTTCTGAAAAAACAGGTGTTACTTCTCCTGTTAAAATGTGGAATATTGAAATAGACTCACTTGATTCATTCCCCGTGTGAACCAAAATTTCTTCTTCACTTACCCACCCAATCACTTTCCTGAAATCTGTTGCAGAAAAATCCAATTTTTGGAGTGTCTCTTCTGGCGTGGGTTTTAGAGGATCTGTCTGTTCAGGCCTGCATCCACATAATGCAAACAATAAAATGAGAGAAAAAACCATCCGTACCCCATGCTTTTTTGTCTTCATCCTTTTCACTCCTGATTTTTCCCTTGGTACACAGTGGGCGATTTGTCCGTTAGTGACAAAGAGAGACAGCCAAACTAAAAAAGGTTGCATCACTTTGCCGGTTTAAAAAATGTTTCTACATAAATCCCTCAACTGTAGTCTCATCTTTTGCTTGATTCGTCTACATAGATGTCCAAAAAAGAGTCTACTTGTTGCAGATCCTTATTGAATAAAAGCGAGATTTCTTACGTACCCAATACCGAGCAACACAACGAGAAAGCCAATAAATAAAGAACCATAATACAGATTTATTTTTTTGTTGTTCGACCGGCCAGCTGTACGTGCAAAGACATAGGATAAAAGATATCCACCCACAAGTCCACCAAGATGCCCTGCTAAATCTAGCGAGGAATCAAAAAAGCCAAACACAATGTTTAAAACAATTAAGGTTGTAAACTGTTTTGCCATGGCTTGCACGCCATAATTATTAGGGTATATTTTTCCTAGCGCAACCGCAGCTCCAAAGAGACCAAACAAAGCGGTACTTGCTCCTGCGGAAAGAGAATTGTTAAACGCAAAGCTAGCGGCATTTCCAGCTATTCCACTTAATAAATACAACCCCATAAAGCGAAACGATCCATAAAACTCTTCTAATTGAATGCCTAAAAAGTACAAAATAACAGAATTTAATAAAATATGCATGAAACCAATGTGAAGGAATATGGGGAGTATAAGTCTCCACCACTCCCCCATTGCGATTAAGGGGCCGTACTTGGCTCCAAACCGAATTAACGTTCCACCGTTTGTGCTTCCACCTTGGAAAGTCATTAAAACAAACAAAAGTGTTTGAACAAACAAGAATGCATATGTGGCAAAGGGTTTTCTCAGCCATCTTTTCATTTTCATTTGTGTTTGATAGTCCATCTCTTCCACCCGTCCTTTTATCATGTCATCTTCGTGTTCTTTGTTGAAGTATAACACATTCACGAACGCTACAAAAATAAGCCCGTTACACAAACAAGCCAAGGGTCTAGAAAAGGCCCCCAGCTTGTTTATCCTTTCGCAAACACTGTCTCTATCTAGTGTAAAGATAGCGTAAAGAGATATTTACACTCTCTTTAAAAGGGGAAATACCCCGACATATTAGTTCTTTTTATTGTTTTCTAAATACGAAAAATCTTCTTTCGGGTAACTGTAATCCGTAATCGACACCACAAATTGTGGGTTGATATACACATTGCGTCCATCTGCTGTTGTGATAGATACAAAATTGGCTAGATGTTTTGTATCTTCTACCAATTGCTGCCGTACGGACTTGGCTGTTTTGAGCACCACAAACGAACGTCCATCAGACAAATAGAGTTCAGATTTTTCATTCATCTCATTCATCCTTTCTCCATTGCACGCTTCTTATCCTTTTGTCCGTTCTCAGTTTAGTACAAATAAAAACAATTGTCCCATGATTCATTTTTGGACATGGCATGCAAACAAAAAAACAGACCACTCTTATTGAGTTAGTCTGCCTTCTTACTGCTTTTATTTTATTTCACGGTGCAAAGTTTCACGACGGTCACGTGGACAATATTTTTTCATTTCAATACGATCCGGATTGTTACGTTTATTTTTCACTGTGATATAGTTGCGTTCTTTACATTCAGTACACTCAAGAGTAACGTTAACACGCATTTATTTTCCCTCCAAACGAATACAGTATTAAAACAGCTTAAACTGTCTTTCAACTCTACCATCATATCATGTTTTTCCTTGCTTCTCCACTGTAATTTTTTAAAAAAAGAAAAAGCCTGTTGGTTTGATCGATTTAGAATAATCTTAGACACCTTTTGACTCACGTACACGTTCTCAGTAGTCGAACACTTTCTAGCATCTACTCTCTTTTGTCCTTTTCAAAAGAGAGGCCTCTTTCATAATTTACGCACGTTTTTTTGACTGTGCAGTGAACAACAAAACGAATAATTCAAATTGAATATAAGGATCTCCTTGTCCTGTTTTTAACTGATAGTCAGTATCAATCAACGTTTGGTAAGCAACCGACAAGTCGTTCTGTGCAAACTTTTTTTCTTGTTGCATAGCCAGTTTGACACGGTACGGGTGGACTTTTAATACTTTAGCCATATCGCCTTGCGTATACCCTTTTGTACGCAATATTTTGACTTGCAACAAAAGACGAAATTGTGACAACAATAGGGCTATGATTTTAATCGGTTCTTCTTTTTGCGTAATGAGAGACTGAAACAGCAACAGTGCTTTACTTGTTTGTTTGTTTAACACTAAATCACTCAGCTCAAATACATTTTCTTCCAGTCCTTTTACAGTCAAGAGAGCAATCATGTCTTTCGTGATTCGTTTTTCATCAATTGCATAAATCATTACTTTTTCTAATTCATTTAAAAGTGGCGAGAGCTGAGCCCCTTTTAATTGCAGCAACAAAGAAAGAGCATCCGTTTCAATAGTATACCCCGCTTGCTGGCACACATTCTTGACGTAGGCTATGGTATCTTGTTCGCTAAACGACGCAGTAGAGAGTTCTTTGGCATATTTTTTGACCCTTTTTACAATCCCTTTTCGTTGATCGAGTTTCGGGTAAGGTGCAAACAAAACCATCGTGGTGTCCGGGTTTGGGTTTTGGATATACTCCTCCAGCCATTTGAGGTCGTGTTCTAAATTTAATTTCCCTTTTTCAGAAGTCAGAAAATAAGCATTTTCTACAAATATTACTTTTTTATCCCCAAAAAAGGGAGCCGATAACGCTTCTTCAAGAGCTTGATCGACTAATGTGTTCTCCATATCAAAAGAGACAAAATTAAACTCTGTTTCTTCTGCATGCAAAATAGAGGTGAGAAATACATCTCGCACTTTTTTATTCAAGTATTCTTCTGTTCCAAGGACGAGATAGACTGGCTCTACGTGACCTTTTTTGATTTGGTCCAATTCTTGTTGGATGCGCATAGGAACTCCCCTCTGACTCAGTTATTTATTTCAGTGAGTGCTTCTTTTTCTAGTTTAAAAGAACTTTTTTGATTGGTGTATGTGTATGTAATGGATCCATGTTCGCCTGTTTGATAGATCGCAACATTCTTTTCTTTCAATCTATCGAGTACCTCTTGGTGAGGGTGCCCGTAAAGGTTCTTTGCACCATGTGAAATAAGTGCGATACGCGGTTTAACTTGTTCCAAAAAGGCTTCTTGTGTAGAAGTCTGACTTCCGTGGTGTGCGACTTTTAAGACATCGACTCTTAAGCTAGGATACCTTTTTATCAGTTCCATTTCACTTTCTTTTTCGATATCTCCTGTAAACAACCAAGTCTCGTGTCCAATTTGTCCGTATAACACCAAAGAATCGTTGTTTTCGCCATCCCCTTCTTCATGAGGGGCAAGGACCAGCAAACCTCTTGTAGACCCTGCAGCCACGCGATTCCCGGAAGAAAGAACACTCATCTTCACACCATTTTCTTTTAAGTTTGTGCGCATCTCTTCCATCTTATGATGGTTCCAAGTGCCAAGCGGTGCGCGCACCGCCTTAATCTGAATGGCTTCGACTAGCTCTGCCAAGGAACCGGTGTGATCGATGTCACTATGCGTCAACATCACTTCATCTATACAAGCAATTCCTTGTGACTTTAAATAAGGAATCAACACTGACTTTCCAACAGAATACGGGTTTTCTTTTTGTTGCCAGGCTTCTTTTGGAAAAGAAAACACGCCCCCTACATCAATCATATACGTGCCTTTTCCTTTTGGTTCTTGAATCACAATCGCTTCGGATTGCCCCATATCAACCATGGTCACAGTGCCTACTGGAGACCACCGTTTAGTCTGTAGCAAAAGAACAAACACAACAAGAAGCGGCACCGAAAAACGCTGTTTATAGGTTTCAAATAAGAACACCAACACAATCAACAAAAAGAGAAGACCAACATAACTGTAAGCTGGCAAACGTCCTGTTATAAAGGAACCTATTCGTTTGGAAGACAGCCAAAAAGCCGTGTTTTCAATAAAGTGGAGTCCTTTGTTTAGTATGTGCACTATGTGCACAGACCAAACTGGAAACCCAGGCACAAAAGACAGTAGAAAGATTCCTAAAAACAGTGGCATCAACACAAGTGTAAAGAAAGGGATACTTATCATATTTAAGAATACACCAATCCACTGAATTTCAAAAAAATGATACGACAAGATTGGGACAGAGAGTAAAAACAGCAAAAGAGTCGCCAGAAAAAAAGTGGCCGTTTTCGATTTTTCTTGAAACCACGGAGACTGCGAAAGAAACAGCAAGATAAAACTCAAGCTATAGCTCAGTTGATAGCCTGCATCAAATAAAGATAAGGGTTGAATCCAGATAGACAAAAGCAGCGCAATCGCCCACCCGTCTAGAGGCGTCCAGTTTAATTTGAGTGTCTCGCTGTAGATATGTGACACCTTTTGGCACACAGCGCGAAAAATGCTCACGCCCCATCCAAGGAGTCCTCCATAAAAAAGTAAAAACGCCAAAACAACGTACACTGTTCGTTCTTTTGTTAGTCCTATTCTTAAACAGATATACCTACACACCGTACTTAAAAAGTACACATGCATCCCCGAGATGCTCAAAAGATGAATCAGTCCTAATGTACGATAGGAGTCCAGATGTTCGGATCCAAATGCTCGCTTATCGCCAAAGAAAAGTGTCTGTATATAGATGCCGGTTCGCCCAGGTATATTAAGCCGAATATGAGTCAAGAGAAAGTCTCGTATTCGCTGCATCCATTGATCCGTATAGGGTCCTTCGATGAAATGTTCAGCTTCTAAAATCCAATACACTTTTTTTTGGTTTAAAAACCGCGCATAGTCAAACGCGGTTGCACTAGTGGCCGGTTCGGGCTTTTTTAACTGCCCTTCAATTTGGTACACTCGTGACTGATGTGTTGACAACCACGTCTCTTTTTCCTCTGGAGAAGAAAAGGTGTGGAATACTACGATGTTTTCAGGTTTTTTGCTAGAAAGAACTTCCCCGTAAAATTGCAGCCGATCTCCATCTACTTTCAGTTGACTTGCATCTACTCGAACAAGAAAAGAGGTTTCTGTTGAAGAGAGATGTGTCTTTTGTCGAAGATGAAAAAAGCCTACAAAAAGAAGTGTGCAAAGTGACAAGCTAGCCACCCACAGACTTGTTTTAGGTTCACGCAAGAAAAAACAACGTATGATCCAATAACAAAAACCAGCCACGAAAAATATCCGGTTTGTAGAAGAGAGTACACTAAGCGCTAGGCAAGCACTAGCAAGTGAGGCAAAGAGAAAACGCCCCTTCATTCATCGACATGTGCTGCATCTTTTTGTGCTGTGTCTTCTTGTTCTGTGTCTTCTTGTGCTGTACGTTCTTGTTCTACACCTTTTTTGTTTTGAGAAACAATAGAGAGACTTTCAAAAAAATCATCTGGAAGCACTACTTTGATGCAATCAATTTTGTTTTGTTTTAATAAATCAACTGCATAAGGGTGATTTCGATAATCATGAAGATAATAAATTTTTGTAATGCCCGCTTGGACAATCATCTTTGTACACTGGAGACACGGAAAATGGGTCACATAAATTTCGGCATTTTCAGTTTGAACCCCAAACTTTGCACATTGGAGCAAGGCATTTGCTTCTGCATGGATGGTCCGCATACAGTGGCCATCTTCTACATAACAGCCGTGGTCATCACAATGGACATCTCCACTAGCAGATCCATTGTATCCTCCAGAAATAATTCTTTTCTCTCGTACAATGGTTGCTCCTACAGACAACCGTGTACACGTGCTTCTTAGAGAAAGCAACAAACTTTGTGACATGAAATATTGGTCCCACGGAATTCTTTGTGTCATCAGGCTCTCTCCTCTTTATCAAGTTTTATTTTTTTAAGTATACCGAAGGCTTCTCTGAGATGCAATTTGACTTAGTGTCCAGTTTCAATGTGTTCTTTCAATCGTTCAAAAGTCTTCTCACCAATACCAGATACTTTTTTGATGTCTTCGATGAGCTGAAACGAACCGTGTTCTTCACGGTATTGAAGAATTGCGTCTGCTTTTTTAGGGCCAATCCCGTCAAGAGTCATTAAGTGCGTGGCATCTGCTGTATTCAAGTTTACTTTTTCTGATTCTTTTTCCGGGGAGACGTCACCCCACTCTTCTGTATGTTCTTCGTCGATGTGAGGCACTAAGACCACCATTTGATCGGTTAGTTTTAACGCTAAATTTATTTTGTTTGGATTTGCTTTTTCTGTTATTCCACCCGCTAATTCTAGAACATCCATTACTCGTTTTTCTGCCTCAATTTGATAGACGCCGGGCATGTGTACTTCTCCTTTGATGTCCACATAAATCCATTCTTCTCGTTCTCGGGATGGAGATGCGCTGTCAGTGTGCTCTTCTCCTTGCTCAATTGGAACGTCCTCCACCCATTCCTCCCACTCTTCTGGCGCATTTTGTGTGTGGCGGGTGTGCCACTTCGCAAAAAAGACCCCTAAAAAGAAAACAATGCCCACAATACTTCCAATCACGATTTTTTTCTGATGTTGCGTATATAATTCGACAATACGGTGATACAGAAGACATTCCCCCCTCCTTCTTTCTCACTATTATCATACGCAAACCATTTCTTTCTTAACGAAAAAAACGAATAAGAAGTGATTTTCAGCGTGAGCGTACACTTTCTGAAAATTCTCTTCAAATCCGTTCTATGCTACGACAAGGTTTCTACGTAAGCAATGGCTTCTTCTAAATGTTTAATCGGGATTATTTTCATTTTTGTGTTAAGGCGTTTTGCAGCTTCGAGCGCCTCTTCATAGTTAGACTGAATATCCGGATAGGCCTCTTGCATGTCCTTGGTTACCTCATCATCCGGAGCAAAGAAAATATCGACACCTTTCTTGCTTGCTGCAAAGACCTTCTTGTCAATCCCACCAATTCGCCCAACATTTCCTGCTGGATCAATGGTTCCCGTACCCGCAATTTGGTAATCGCGCGGAAGGACCACATCATTTAGCAACGTGTAGGTCCTGAGCGCAAACATCAACCCAGCGGAAGGACCTCCTATGTTGCCTACTTGAATAGAAGCCCGTGGCGTTGTTTGGAGATCTGTTTGATCAACCAACGAGATACCAATTCCAGCGTTTCCAGTCTCAGGCAGCACCATGAGTACGCCACTGATTGTTTTCTCTTGTCCATCCCTCTTGCGGGTAACGCTCAGTGTATCTCCACTTTTTTTGGCTTGAACATAGTCTGTGAAAGCGGCAGAATTTTTGAATGTGTTGCCGTCCACTCCGACGATCACGTCCCCAGGTTGTAATTTGCCATAAAAATCAGACGTTGTTTGTACACTCAACACATATACCCCTTTATACTCAAGGTTTGCAGGGAGGCTTGACGCATCAAACGCTGCTTTCAAGGCAGAATCTATTGAGCTTTTCATGAAATATGTCTGAAGAGTATTGTATTCCTCTTTTGACCCCATATTGCCAAGCAACTCTTCTTCTGAGACAATTTCATAAAAAGGCAAGGCTCCTTTTAAATAGGTCAATGGTGTTGCTTGTTGAATGGAAATCGTTGTCAACATATAGGTGCCTCGTGGGTCATTTGTTAGCGCGTCTATTTCAATCATTGGATCTACATCCTCTGCAGAACCTGGTCCTTCGATAAAATAAGGAATGGGGTACACTAAGAGAAATAACCCAACAATAGCACTGACGA
>CAYZZA010000028.1:0-14898 GCA_964482685.1 uncultured Carnobacteriaceae bacterium | reverse complement strand
TCTGTTTCGCTACATCATCTTTCACCGCATGTTCAATTAAGCTTTGTATTTCTTCGGTTTCCAATGTAAAATGTACGAGGCTTTCATATGGCCTTTTCTTTTACACAATTATATGGACTTTATCTGTAATCCGACTAATCAAACATTCTAAGCGTATACATTTTTTTAAAACACGACAAAAACTGTAAAACTGTACATTGCATTTATTTCTAAAATTATGTATACTGTGTAAAAGATTAGAAAATGATTAAACAAACGACGGCTTATGACGGCTTATATAATAAAGTCAAATCGTATTCTAATCAAAGTAAGTAGTAATACTAGTCAGAGACGTATATACAAAGCAATTACTGAAAGGTGGAGTATACATGAGTCGAAAAGTAAAGATTGGCATGATTCAACTCGAGTCAGCGTTGTTGGATGTGAGGAAAAACGTCGAACGTGCGAAAGAAAAAATAAAAGAAGTCGCAGATGAAGGCGCACAGATTGTTTGTCTCCCTGAAATGTTTGCGACTGGGTATGACTTAAAGAACTTGAAAGAAAAAATAGTAGACGAGAGTTTGGCTCAGTTTGAATACATCAAAGAAGAAATGAGCCAAGCTGCAAAAGACAATGGGGTGTACTTAATTGCTCCATTTGGAGAAGTCCGAGAAGTTCCAGGAGTATTATACAACTCTGCCTTGTTCTTTGATGATCAAGGAACACTCATTGGTTCTTTTGGAAAAAGTCACTTATGGGCCTTGGACCGTTTGTACTTTAGAGAAGGATCGGAGTACCCAGTCTTTGACACCAAGTATGGAAAAGTGGGCATCTTGATTTGTTACGACGCGGGCTTCCCTGAAGCATCGAGAGCCATGTGTTTGAACGGTGCTGAAATTGTGTTCTACCCATCTGCATGGCGTGTTCAAGATGAAGACATGTGGGATTTGAACATGAGACAACGTGCCTTAGAAAATATCTATTTCACCGTAGGTGTCAATAGCTATGACCCATCTGAATCCACACAACTATTTGGGAAAAGTAAAATCTGTAATCCACGTGGGAAAGTACTCACAGAACTTCCTAAAAACGAGGAAGCCCAACGTGTCTTTGAAATTGATTTAGACGAAGTCGCCACACAGAGAACAGATATTTCGTATCTACGAGATAGACGACCAGATTGTTACGGTGCTCTTCAAAAATCATAAAAAGAGAACTGTATTTGTATTAAAGAAACTAAATGATAGTTCGATTTACTTAAGTTATCTCTCAGGTATGTTTCAATTTAAATGATACAAGTCTATTGAAATTAAGCTGAAAATAATACCAACCGGTTATATCTCATTACAAACAATCACATAAGCAATAAAGTAAGCAATAAAAGATGAGAAAAACAATGTTTACAGGTCATGCTTTTAGATGTTATGTGCAGATAGATAAAATTCTAGTACTTATGTAAACTGCTAGAACTTAGACTATCAGTCGTCTATCATGCACATTCAATTCACAGAAAGAGGGAGAAGAATATGAGAAAACGTTGGATGATGAAAGCAACCGTTTTAGGACTAGTTGCTTTGACATTAGGAGCTTGTGGAGGAAACGACACAACAGATACAAGCTCTACAGCAGGTAGCAACCAAACAGCTGAACCTGGAAAAATGCCAGACCGTCCGTTTGTGTATGTCGCCCAACAAGTAGTTGGAAAGATTGACCCGGCTAAAGCATTGGATGAAACAGAAATGATTTCTGTCGTGAACATGTATGATCCTTTGTATGCTCCAGAACGCACAGGTGGATCCATGGAACCAACCCCACACTTGGCAACCGGATACGAAGTATCTGAAGACGGAAAAACGTATACCCTGACTTTACGTGACGACGTCACGTTCCACAGTGGCAATCCATTCACAGCAGACGACGTTGTCTACTCCATGGAGAGAATGCTTGCAATTGGAGAAGGAAACTCTTGGTTATGGGAAGGGTTATTTGTAGAAGACGGCGTTAACGCAGACGGACCCGACAAGGTTGTCTTTGAACTCAACAAAGCATATGCACCCTTTATTTCTTCTTTGACTCAGATGTTTGTTGTCGACTCCAAGCTTCTTCAAGAAAATGAACAAGCTGGAGACATGGGACAAGCGTTCCTTGAAGAAAATGACGCTGGTTCTGGACCATACACATTAGACAAATGGAATCGTGAAACAGAAATTACCTTTGCAAAATTTGATGACTACTTCCAAGGATGGGAAGAAGGTCAAGTCGAAAATGCAGAAATGAAATTTGTTCCTGAAGAAGCCACTGTTAAAACATTGTTAGTTTCTGGACAAGCTGACATGGTTCACCAATACTTGAACCCAACCGCCTTCACAGAATTTAGCAAACAAAGCAACTTGGTTGTGCAAGAAGACCCATCTGCTATGATTCAAGAAATGCCAATGAATACACAAAAAGCACCAACAGATGATGTGAATGTTCGAAAAGCCATTGCTAGTGTCTTTGACTATGAGACAGCACGTGACCAAATCATGAATGGCGCAGCTCCATCCAGAGGACCTGTTCCAACCACACTGAAAGCAAACAGTGAAACTGCAACGGTCTTTGAGCGTGACGTGGAAAAAGCCAAAGAATACATGGCAGCATCTAAGTATGCAGGCCAAGAACTAGAAGTAACCTTCATGTATCTAGGAGATACAGCTTCTCAACGTCAGTTCTCACAATTGATTACCTCAAACTTGAAAGAAATTGGGATCAACGCGAAACTAGTCGAAGCTACATGGCCACAAGTAACAGAAGCTGCTGCGGACAAGTCTAAAACAGCGAACATTACCGTTATTTCTGACACATTGAAATACCCACACGTAGATAGCCATACGTATGGAAAATACCACCCATCTACACACGGAAGCTACCGTTCTGCAGCATGGTTGGATGACGCAGCTGTCACAGAAAAACTTGAAGCAGCTCGTCTAGAAACAGATGAAGCCAAACAAGAAACACTTTACAAAGAAGCACAAGACTTGATTACAGAACTTGCTCCATCTATCTTTGTTGCAAACACCACACACCGTATTGCTTATGGCGATTACGTCAATGGATATGAGTTTGTTCCCCTCATGGGATACGACATTTCTTTTTACCACTTCCGTACAAATTAAACAGGATACATTGATAGGGTAGAAAAAAGAAAAAAGGAACGCGGGCTTAGCGTTGACCCTTTTTTCTTTTTTACTATCATAAACTTTTGATGACACACTTTATGTTTTAGAGTCGATAGTCTAAAAAGAACCACAAAAAACGTTTTAGTGTGAATGAAGACAAGGAGGGGTTTATATGGCCCGTTATATTTTGAAACGTCTGCTCATTATGATCCCAATTATATTAGGGTTATCATTGCTCATGTTTTTGCTGTCTCGTTTTATGCCCGGAGATTCTGTCCGCTTGGCACTAGGACCAGACGCAACTGCTCAACAAATTGCGAATTTAGAAGCTCAATTGGGCTTAGATAAATCACTACCGGTTCAATACTTTAACTATATCACCGGTTTTTTCAGAGGTGACATGGGGATGTCTCTTCGTACAGGGCGAAATGTAGCACTTGACGTAAAAGAAACATTTCCTGCCACGTTTGAATTGGTTGTCGTCTCGATGATTATTGCCTCTCTCATTGGGATACCGTTAGGGGTTCTCTCGGCCACACGTTACAATAAAGCACCGGATTTTGTGATTCGCATGTTTTCTATGTCTGGAATCGCCATACCAAGTTTCTTGACAGCCATTCTTTTACAATTGTTGTTTGGGTACTGGCTGGGAGCGTTTCCAATCATTGGACGCGGGAACATCGTGCCCACTCACATTACTGGCTTGTATTTAGTCGATAGTCTATTGACGGGGAACATCGCTGCCTTTACAGATACGCTGCGGCACTTGTTCTTGCCAGCCATCTCTCTATCTATTACGTCAGCCGCCCAAATTATGCGCTTGACACGGACTAATATGATTGAACGTATGAACAAAGATTATATTTTAGCTGCCCGAGCCTACGGCTTGCCAGATAATTTGGTTGAAAATAGATACATGTTGAAAAACTCCTTTACGTCTATTTTGACCTTGATTGGCATGCAGTTTGGGTCTTTAATCGGAAACGCGTTCCTTGTGGAAACTGTTTTCGGTTGGCCAGGTATGGCTCAATACAGTATTGAGGGCATGATGTACAAAGATTACAATGCGATTATTAGTGTAACCTTGGTCATTGGAATCTTCTTTGCAGTTGTCAATATGATTGTGGATATTTTGTATTCAACTGTTGATCCACGTATCAAGATCGGGAACTAGGAGGAGAAGACATGAACAAACAATCAAACGAAACAAATTCAGTTGATGTGGAAACAGCCGTTTTACAAGCACCAAAAGAAACTCATCCGTTTATAAAAAACATGAAAAAGCTATTTCGAAACAAATTAACGATTGTCGGACTTGTCTTAGTGTTGTTGGTCGTCTTTGGAGGGCTTTTTGCTCCCTGGATTGCGCCACATCCAGAATCGATTACAGGTCAAATCAACTTTGCAGATATGCACTTAGCCCCAAGTGCCAGATACTTGTTTGGGACAGATGAAATTGGACGAGACGTGTTTAGTCGTGTCCTCTTTGGGGCTCGCTACTCCTTGAGCATGGGGGTTGTCGTATTGACGATTGCGATTGGGATAGGGGTGCCACTTGGTTTGATTGCGGGGTACTGGGGTGGAAAAGCCAACACATTGATTATGCGTACGACGGATGTTTTCTTGGCTGTTCCATCTATCCTCTTGGCTATGGCCGTATCCGCCATTTTAGAACCAAACTTAATCAATACCATGATTGCTGTTTCCTTTAGTTGGTGGCCGTGGTTCACACGACTTGTGGAAGCAGAAACGTTGAAAGTCAAAAACGAACAATTTGTCAAAGCCTCTCAAGGATTAGGAGCCAGTAAATGGCGGACGGCCTTTACAGAAATCTTGCCAAACGTCCTTTCCACAATTATTGTCAAAACCACTACGGATATGGGGTTTGTTATTTTAACAGGTGCTAGTCTAGGGTTCTTGGGCCTAGGGGCACAACCACCAGCTCCAGAATGGGGAAATATGGTCGCAGAAGGACGAGTCTACTTGCCAAATATTTGGTGGGGCACGATTTTCCCTGGATTAGCCATTTTGATTACGGTACTTGGGTTTAATCTCTTAGGAGATGGACTACGTGACTTATTTGACGTTGAAATTGATCAGTAAGAGAGGAGGCCTTCTACTATGGCACACACACATGAACAGATACAAGAACGAGCAAAAGAACACGCACAAACAGGCAAAGAATTGCTCAGAATAGACAATTTATCCATTGGATTTCTTCAAGACCGTACGGTCGTTCCGACGATTAAAAATGTCGACCTCTACATCAATGAGGGAGAAACGGTGTCGATTGTTGGAGAATCTGGTTCTGGAAAAACAGTGACCTGTCGGTCCATGCTAGGATTGGTTCCGCGTCCTCCAGCCGTCTATACAGGCGGACACATTTGGTATGATGGGAAAGACTTGGTTTCCTTGACGAAGAAAGAATGGCCTGCGATTAGAGGTTCACAAATCTCCATGGTTTTTCAAGATCCAATGACTGCCTTAAATCCAGTGTTTACCATTGGCAAACAAATGGAAAACGTGTATCTCTATCAAGGGAAACCGTCGGTTTATTCCCGTTTATCCAAAAATAAAAAAGTGATGAAACAAGAAGCGCGTGCACGTTCGTTGTACTTGCTGGAAAAAATGGAATTGCCAGATCCTGAAGGCATGTTGGAGCGGTATCCCTTTGAATTAAGTGGAGGACAGCGCCAACGGATCATTATCGCGTTGGCGATGATTCATACACCCCGTTTGTTAATTTGTGACGAACCGGCAACGGCGTTGGACGTAACGGTTCAAGCCTCCATCAATAAGGAATTGGTTCGTCTCGTAAAAGAAGAAGGAATTTCGATGGTCTACATCACACACAACTTAGGGGTTGCCAAAGAAGTGAGTGACCGGACTTACGTCATGCGCTTAGGGGAAGTTGTTGAAAAAGGGAGCACGGAAGATGTCTTTCTGCGTCCGCAACACCCGTATACACAGTCCTTATTGGACGCGTTGCCTCGCGTAACTGGAAAGCCGATTTCACAACAAGCAGAGGTGATCTCATGAGTGAACATGTATTAGAAGTCAAGAATGCAAAAAAATACTTTGAAATCAAGTCCGGGTTGTTCCAGAAAACGTCTCGTGTTGTTAAAGCGGTAGATGATGTGAGCTTTACAGTGGATCGTGGAAAGACCTTAGCGGTCGTTGGAGAATCTGGTTCTGGAAAATCAACATTAGCGAATTTGATCATGGCATTTGAAACCCTCACCGAAGGGGAAATTCTGTTTAATGGCACACCCATTCAAGACATTGTCTCCAAAAATGAGAAAGAATACCGACGGGATGTTCAAATGGTGTTTCAAGATCCCTCTTCATCCCTAAACCCTAGTCAAACAATTGGACGCATCATTGAAGAACCAATGATTATCCACAACCGTGGGTCCGCCGCAGAACGAAAAAAACGGGTTGGGGAATTGATGGAACTCGTTGGTTTGCCAGCCTCTTTTTTCAATCGTTATCCGCACATGCTAAGTGGAGGGCAAAAACAACGGGTGGGAGTAGCGCGAGCTGTTGCGTTAAACTCTGAGCTCATTGTATTAGACGAACCAACGTCTGCTTTGGACGTATCGGTTCAAGCAAAGGTCATTGAGTTGTTGGAAGACATTCAAGAAGAATTAGGCTTAACTTATTTCTTTATCACACATGATTTGGCTTTAGTTCGTAACTTTGCGCATGACATCTTGGTCATGAACAAAGGAAAGATTGTAGAACGAGGAACAGTAGAAGAAATCTTTAGGAATCCGACGGATCCATATACCAAGAAACTGTTGAGTGCGATTCCAACGGTAGGTCCAGAAGAAAAAGCCTACATTCAATCGATTTTGTAAGGAAACTGAAAATAAAAAATTTAAAAGTTCAGAAATTAAACAAATCAACTAGTTTAAACTGGGAACATCCACACAAGAATAGGACCAATGAAACATCTGCATACGCTACACCCAACAAACAGACTTCTTTTTATAGTGTCTGTTTGTCTTTGAAAGGAGAAAAAGACACATATGGCAAAAAAAGACATCCCAAAAGAAACGATGGAAGCCTTATTGTATGGAAGTTTAATCTTAGGTGCCGGAGGAGGCGGAAGCCTTGCTGGAGGGCGAGAAACAATTGAAGCCGCCTATAAAGCTGGAACTCCTACGATGATTTCAGTAGAGAATCTAGACCCATCTGTAGAGGGGCACATTGTAACAACTTCTGCAGTGGGTGCACCAGCGGCTAAAGAGCAATTTGCAAAACCAGCGGACTTTAACCGCATCATGGAACGTATGGCCTTAGAAGTAGAAGAGCCTTTGCTTGCTTATATTACCAATGAGTTAGGAGCTGGGTCGACGTTTAATGCGTTTATCCAATCTGCTACGACGGGGATTCCAATGTTGGACGCTGCGTGTAACGGGCGTGCTCACCCTCTAGGTACGATGGGATCCATGGGCTTAAGTGAAAAACCAGATTATGAAACCATTCAAACCGCCGTTGGTGGAAACCCGGCTTTAGGCAAATACATTGAACTGACAGTGAAAGGCTCTGTGTCGCACACGAGTGCTCTTGTTCGTGCTGCAGCTGTGGAAGCCGGTGGATTAGTAGTGGTTGCTCGTAACCCTGTGTCATTGGATTACGTAAAAGAACATGCCGCTCTAGGCGTCTTAACTCAAGCGACAGAAGTTGGCCGTGCCTTTTTAAGTGGGGAGACACCAGAAAAAAAACTGGCTAACGCCGCCGAAGCACTTGGCGGAGAAGTCTTATTTGAAGGAATGGTGTCAAACTTTGACTTGCGCACCGAAGGTGGCTTAGATGTGGGGTCATTTGAAGTCACAGACAAGGGTTCTACATATACTATGTATATTTGGAACGAATACATGGCTTGCGACAAAGATGGCACACGTATCTGGACTTTCCCAGATTTGTTGATGACGTTCGATACACATACAGGTGAACCGATTACCTCTGCGGCATTAAAATCAGGGCAACACATTCGTGTATTAGCTGTGCCACGAGCCAAGATTCGTCTTGGAGCAGGAATGTATGAACAATCTGGTTACGAACGAATTGAAGACGTCTTGAACATTGACATGGTCTCATACTTACCGGATCTGTTTGCCTGACACCTACAAATAGATGTTAAGTGTATAAAGAACACTGCACACCTATATATCTATCCGTCCATTCGCCACACTCTTTAAGCACATCGATAAGGAGGAAGTCTAATGACAAAACAAGTCATTTTTTTGACCATAGGAGAAGCACCTCGTGAAGATATCCGCACGACGTTTGACCGTTATTTTTCGAGAAATCCACACATTGTACAAGACGGTGTCTTAAATGGGTGGAATCTTGAAGAAGCCAAGACACATGTTGGGGTGACACCCGAGTCAACAGGCACCTTGACAAGTCGCTTCTTGACCGGAGAATCCATTGTGATGGATGGAGAAAAAGTCGAAGCGGTTATGCAACGAAAAATTGATGAGTGGGAAGAAAAAGGCGCAAGCATCATTGTCTTGCTTTGTACTGGAAGCTTTCCCACTCTTACAACGACGCATGCGTTGTTGATTGAAGCGGAGAAAGTAACGCTTCCGTATGTCCGTTCCATGTACCCAACCACCCACGTAGGTGTGCTTGTTCCTTTAGCGGAACAAGTAGAGGAAACAAAGACGAAGTGGGCGTTAGGAGAACGTGGGAGTTTTGCAAGTGCGTCACCGTACGCTTTCACAGAGGAAAGCTTTAAACAAGCCACTCAAAAACTTGTAGAGGATCAGTCAGAGGTCATTGTGTTGGATTGTATCGGGTATTCAGATGAGATGACTCGTTTTGTCCAGTCCGTTGCGCCAGACGCAACCATCATCCAATCAAATGATGTGCTATTTCAGTTTGTGGAGTATGTCATAAATCTAGAACACGTAGCGTAGGACTCGTCTATCTCTCACAAGAGGTTCATGGACTAGCTACGTATCTAAATAACTATAGAAATCAAAACATATGATAGGTTCATCTGTCTAACCGTAAACATCTAACTACTTACACACTTAAATAAATGAACTAGTTATTGAAATAGGCAGATACAAATGGAGTTAAAGAAGTAGTGAGTCAACTCAGTAGTGCCTCTGCTTCAATGATTTGCTTGTACGTCTGAGCAAACCGCTTAAGCAGAGGGACAAATAAAATCGATTAGGTAGTTACGTAGATACACAGGCTGTGCAAGGTACACCTGACAACCATAGAGGAGGAACAAGAATGTTATTAAAACAAACACTAGAAGTACTTGATGTCTTAGACAACGGCTTTGTGAACGGACAAGATGTGGTGGAGTTATTCAATGGATTTAAACACGTAGATGCTTATACGGAAGAAATTGGGGACGAAGCGGGAACTACTCACTTTGTGAAGTTCTTGATCAAAGGAACTGATGGAAAAGCTTCCGGAGGATCAGCTCCAACAATGGGGATTATTGGCCGCCTTGGTGGAATTGGTGCACGTCCCTCTCGAATCGGCTTTGTTTCTGATGGTGATGGCGCAGCAGCTGCGATTACAGCGGCCCTAAAACTAGCTGAAATGAGTGTTCGTGGCGATCGTTTGAAAGGAGACGTCTTGGTGACGACCCACGTCTGTCCAGACGCTCCTACACAACCACACGAACCCGTAGATTTCATGGGCTCTCCGATTGACATGGAGACCATGAACAAATACGAAGTAGACCCAACGTGTGACGCGATTGTATCCATTGACACTACTAAAGGAAACTTAGTGATGAACGAAAAAGGCATTTCGATTTCTCCTACCGTGAAAGAAGGATACATCTTGCCATTGGCTCCTGACTTGGTGCGTATTTTGTCTACTGTCACCGGAGAAGCTGCACGTACCTTTGCTTTATCTCTTCAAGACATCACACCATACGGAAATGGGTTGTACCACTTGAACAGTATCTTGCAACCAGCCACATCCACAAAGGCACCTGTCATTGGAGTTGCGATCACAACTGCTAGTGCCGTTGCAGGGTGTGCAACTGGAGCAAGTCATGAAATTGATATAGCTTTGGCTGCAACATATGCCATTGAAGTGGCAAAAGAATTTACACAAGAAAAAACAGCTTTCTACGACAAGGACGAATTTGCGCAATTACAAGCCTTGTACGGTTCTTTAACTCACCTTCAAACACTTGGAGAAGGCGGCATCGACCACGAAAAAACTGGAAAATAAACAGAACTGTCTAGGGTCTAGGACTTGACTAGAAGAGAACTGACCAAGACAAAACAATATATCAAGAGAACATAAGAAAACACAAACCAAAAAGAGAGACACTAGACCGCTACCGGACTCGATTGCTTGCTTTGTTTGCCTCTATAAGAGATGAGAAGGGCATTCAATCAACTACATTCAACCAACTACTGTGAGTGACACAGACGGGAGCGGTCAAACCTAGCGCTAAAAAGGAGACGACAGAGCCAATGGCAACGTACGAACAAAATGCATGGGCCGTGTTTGAAAACAACTTTGGGATTCAAACAGGAGAAACTATTTTAGTAGTCACAGACGATTCCCTAAAAGAAGTCGCCACGTACTTTTATGAAGCAGGAAAAATACACAAGCACGAAACCGTCTTGATGGTCATGCCGGCCATTTATACATCAGGGGAAGAACCTCCTCGTGCGATTGCAGAGGCTATGAAAGCATCCGACGTGGTTGTCTGTATCACAGAAGCTTCGTTGACACATACAAAAGCACGCAAAGAAGCCTCTGCCAAAGGGGCCCGCGTTGGGACCATGCCTGGATTTACACTCGACATGTTAGAAGAAGGTGCGATTACAGGAGACCCCGCCGTCATTCAAGAATTGACCGACACGTATACGACTCTCTTACAAGACGGATCTACCGTTCGCATTGAAAAAGACGGACACGTATTAACCTTTTCCATTCAAGGACGCAACGGGATTCCAAGTACCGGGATCTTTTTACAAAAAGGAGAGGCCGGAAACATCCCTTCAGGGGAAAGTTATATTGCGCCATTAGAAGATAGTGCCAATGGGACCTTTTTAGTAGATGGCAGTATCGCAGAACTAGGGACTGTCACAGAACCTGTCCTCTTAACACTAGAGAATGGTCGGTTGGTAGACGCTACCGGTCCACAAGGAAAAGCGCTTCTTGAGTTACTAGGAGAAGGAAAGGGACGTCAAATTGCGGAGTTCGGTATCGGGACCAATCCCTCTGCACGGTTAACCGGCGTCGTATTGGAAGATGAAAAAGTCTACGGAACCGTTCACATCGCCTTTGGCAGCAACAAACCTTTTGGGGGTGTAACCGAAGCGGGTGTCCATATTGACTGCGTTACCAAAGCACCGTCTGTTTGGATTGACGATGTCTTGATTCCATAAAAATGGCGTTGATATTCGTTTGTGCATCCTACGTATTCTATGAATGGGGAGCACAGACTCAGAGCATGCAATTTGACCATGGCTGTTCTTCTTTTCTTGCTCAAAATTAATAAGAGGTTTTCCCTTCTTTTTAGTCTATGATTAGAGAGAGAAGGTTGAGAGAAAAACGAGAAAAGAAGAAAGTCAACGTACTAAAAAAGACTCAATTAGAGAGACGCAGAAACATGGTCTAATTGCTCTCTCTGAACCTCTATATCTGTTGATTGAGACGTTTTGTCTCAATCTTTTTTTGTTTTTCTAAAAGCATTCTTCTTGAGAAGAGAAAGGGAAGAAAGAGAGAATTTTGCTTTCAATTGTGGCGGTTTGTCGTTATACTTGACTAGAAGACGCACGTAGATGTTGCAGCAGGGGAGGTGTATAGGTGGAGGGAGTGCTAGAATCTTCTTTGATTCAAATCAGTTCTAAGCGATTGGATTGGAGAGAGGCCATTGCCTTAGCAGCAGCGCCGTTAGTAAACCAAAGATACATTGAAGAGCGCTACATTCAGGCAATGATTCAAACCGTTGAGGAGATGGGGGCGTATATTGTATTAGCACCTAAAACAGCCGTCCCACATGCTCGACCAGAAGCTGGAGCGCTTAAAACCGGGATTAGCCTGTTAAAGCTAGACCACCCTGTGGACTTTAATGTCGACAACGAAACGGATCCAGATCGGTTTGTGCAGTTGGTGTTTGTACTAGCAGCTAAAGACAATCATGGGCACTTAGGTGCGTTGATGTCTTTGTCTCAGTTGTTGGAAGAAGACGCGCAACTAGAAGAATTGATACATTGCACCACGGTTGATCAACTGGTCAACGTGATACACAAATACACAGAAAAGGATGGAGAATAAGATGATTAAAGTATTAACTGTATGTGGAAACGGCATTGGCAGCAGTATGTTATTAAAAATTAAAATTGAAGAAATTGCCAAAGAAGCCGGACTCGACGTAGACGCGGAATCCATTGATTCCGCAACCGCTGCGGGACGAAAAGTGGACTTGATTGTGACCGTCAAAGAGTTTAAAGGACTGTTTCCAGAAGACCAAAAAACAGCCGTCGTTCGTTCGTACACAAACACAAACAAAATAAAAGAAGACGTCTTGCCTGCCTTGCTTGAAATTGCGGCAGAAAAGTCTGAATAAGAAGCCGTGTCGAACCAAAGACGGTCTGAAAACAGGAGCCTAAGGAAGTGTTGGTATCGCCGTGCTTGATTTTTTTCAAGGTGTGTTAACAGAACCCGCCTTTTTAATTGGGCTAATTGCCCTCGTGGGACTTGTGGCCTTACGGTCTCCTGCACACAAAGTATTAACCGGCACGTTAGGGCCCATTTTAGGCTACTTGATGTTGTCGGCTGGGGCAGAAGTCATTGTGACACATTTACATCCCCTTGCTGAACTCATTCAAAGTGGGTTCAACATTACCGGGGTTGTCCCGAATAACGAAGCGATTGCTTCAGTCGCACAAAACGTGCTTGGGGTCGAAACCATGGCTATTTTAATTACGGGCATGGTGGCCAATCTCTTGATTGCCAGATTTACCCGGTACAAGTATGTATTTTTAACCGGGCACCATAGTTTCTTTATGGCCGCCTTGTTGGCCGCAGTACTCGGATCACTCAACGTTTCAGGAGTGGAACTCGTTCTTTTGGGTGGATTTTTTCTTGGAACGGCAAGTGCCGCTCTTCCTGCTCTAGGCCAACACCTGACTGTTCAAGTAACCGATGGCGAAGAATTGGCCATGGGGCATTTTGGGAGTCTGGGGTATTATATGGCTGGGTGGATTGGCAGATGGGTTGGTAAGGGGAGCCCGAGTACGGAAGAGGTAGACGTTCCCGAAGAGTGGCTGTTTCTACGCAACACAACCATTTCAACGGCCCTGACGATGGTGGTGTTTTACGTCCTCGCAGCGATTGCGGCTGGACCGACAGCTGTCAAGGCCTTGTCCGGCGAACAATCTCCTTTTGTATTTGTGGTTGTATCTGGGTTATCCTTTGCGGTAGGAGTCTCCATTGTGTATGCGGGTGTCCGCATGATTTTGGCGGATTTGTTGCCGGCGTTTCAAGGGATTGCGACGAGAGTGATTCCGCATGCAATTCCAGCCGTGGATTGTGCGGTATTTTTTACGTATGCACCGACCGCAGTGATTATTGGCTTTATCAGTAGCTTTATAGGTGGCTTAGTAGGCATGCTTTTCTTAGGAACACTTGGCGGGGTCTTGATTATTCCTGGCATGGTGCCGCACTTCTTTACCGGTGCGACCGCAGGGATTTATGGAAACGCAACTGGAGGGCGCCGAGGCGCCACCATAGGTGCGTTTGTCAACGGACTGCTGATTTCGTTTATTCCTGCTTTGTTGCTCCCCATGTTGGGAGAACTAGGATTTGTGAATACAACGTTTGGCGACGTTGACTTTGGGGTCATTGGCCTCATACTTGGCAACATTGGAAAAGGGTTTGGAAAATTAGGGATTTACGGCATTGTTTTGGTACTGGTTGGGGTGTTGCTCTTTCCAAATAGGCAACAAGGAAAGCGACACATCCCATTAAACCATCATCCAGAGCAATGACCATTATTAGGAGGATGAACATGGAAAAATTAACCATTGATATTTATTCAGACGGAGCAGATTTGGATCAAATGAAAGAAGTTTTTGAACTAGGACAAGTGACAGGATTTACAACAAATCCAAGTTTGATGAAAAAAGCAGGGATTGATGACTACAACCGCTTTGCACAACGTGCCATCGAAGCGTTCCCAGATGTGCCAATATCCTTTGAAGTATTTGCGGATGATTTTGACACCATGCAAAAAGAAGCCGAAAAAATTGCGACGTTTGGAGACAATGTCTTTGTCAAAATTCCTGTGATGAACACCAAAGGCGAATCCTCTCTTCCATTGATCAAAACATTGTCTGAACAAGGCATTAAATTAAACGTGACGGCTATCTTTACAGTCGACCAAGTTAAAGACGTTGTAGACGCTCTACAACCTGGAATCGACAACATTGTTTCCGTCTTTGCAGGACGCATTGCCGATACAGGCGTCGACCCAATGGACATTATGAAGGAATCTGCTGCGATTTGTCATGAAAAAGCCGGCGTGAAATTATTATGGGCCAGCACACGCGAACTCTTAAACTTGTTCCAAGCACAAGAGTCTGGTTCAGACATCATTACGGTTCCTCCTTCTATTATTCAAAAATTAGACGGTGTAGGAAAAGATTTACTCGTGTGTTCCCGTGAAACTGTTCAAGGATTTGCAGACGACATCGCAGAACTAAGCTATACTATTCTATAAACCAAAAGACACAAGACAGGTTTACTGATAGGA